>JAUVFY010000129.1 GCA_030594025.1 Deltaproteobacteria bacterium
ACTAAATACCAAAACTCCCTCCCCTCCGGCCCTAATTTCCCTAACAGGGACTACCAGTTAGTACGTATCATAAGAAGATGGGGGGTATGGGACCCTACTTCGCAATCAGCAGGTCGGGGGTTCGAGTCCCCTACCCTCCACCAATTTTTTAATTTAAAAAGGGGTTACGGCATCGGCCGTAACCCCTTTTCCATTTGCACCCCCTGAATTGTATGGTTTTTGTATAGTTGGTTTCCTGTCAATCAGTCGATAAGGGTTTCTT
This sequence comes from Deltaproteobacteria bacterium, assembly GCA_030594025.1. Lineage (GTDB taxonomy): Bacteria > Desulfobacterota > GWC2-55-46 > GWC2-55-46 > JAUVFY01 > JAUVFY01. Next base: position 263 of record JAUVFY010000129.1, read on the forward strand.
CCTGGAAGCAGTAATTGGCTGCATTGCTGAACCATCGTAGATTACAACCAGCAATAAATGAATATGTTATGGCTGGGAGTAGAATAAAGATATAAATTTTCGTCTCTTTTGTTATAACTAAAATTTCAAAGAGCAATATGGGCGGAAATGGGATTTGAGTCATGCATAATTCTCTAAAAATATTTCTGGAAGTATTCGACTATTTGTTTACTGCTATACTTGTTTTTGTTTCGTATAAACTCGGTACTTTTTGGACTCGACATTATAAACTTGGACGTTATAAACCTGTATGAAAGGTTTATGCAATGGTTGTTGTAATATGTGGGGTTGTAAGTTTTATAGGAGGTTATGGGTATTACTATATCGATAATATAGATACCCACCCTCTTTCAGCCTTATAGAGGACGAAATAATCAATAAAGAGAGGTTGGTGCTTTTTTTGGTTTTAATCATACCCGGCATATTAGGAGTTTATTCGGGACATAAGAAAATAATCGTTTCAGCTTCAGGAGACGGAGATGAGAAGGATAGTCTCGGTCATAATTCCTTTTACGGCCATCTGTGGGGAGGAAAATAAAGGTATCTAATCTCCGGCCCTTTTGCTATAGTTGTATATTCAAGCCATTCCTGTCATTCTGTGGATTGTCTGTGAGCCGCCTTGTGTAGCTGCAACAACCCGTCTGAGATAGAAGCGCTGTACAGCCTTTTAAACTGTCAAAATGAAATTAATTTGAGCACATTTCAAGAAGAAATGTGCAATCAAGGAGGCCTTCTATATCGTGACTTATAGCAAGGATAATAAAAAGAAGGATGATAAAAAGAAGGAAGGCAAAACGGTTCCCAAGAAAGTGTACATGATCATAGACAACAAAAAACATTACATCGATCCCGAGATCGTCAAGAAGTATGACCTGGAGAAGGTAAAAGTCAGTTTTTTTACAGGTAGAAAACTCTATATTGAGAAAGACTGACCCTCGCATCGCATTGAATTGGCATTTTTTTGGCAGGAATTCAGAGAGGAGATCATCTGTCGAGATCGATTTCACCTGTTTCAAAATGTAAAAGCAAGGGACGGAAGGAGCTTCATGTCAAAGGGAAAGATACTCTCTTGCTCATGGGAGGAATTCGAGGAGATGATCCGGAAAGCGGTAGGCTCGGACTTTATATGGAAGATCCGTCCCCGCGGCACTGAAGTCAACCGCCAAGCGGTCATGGAGTCCGTTGAGAGGATGTTGAGGGAACACAACGGCACTTTTCCGAAGGAGGGGGATATGTTCATCGAACCGGAAAAGGAAAAGTCGGTTTGCCTGGAGGGTAAAACATCGTAGGCGATGATACGAGAAAGTCGCTGTCCCAACCTTAACCACAGCCGTACAAAGGTGCCCGTGCGCTTTTGTCCGATGTGTGGAGACGTGGTGAATGGGAATATCCCTTCCAGGAAGTGTAGTGAGGAAGAACATGCAAAAAGCCGGCGCAGCCGGAACAAATATTGTGTGGATTGCGGGGAACAACTTATTCAAGAAAGGTGATCGTCATGGAATAGAGCTTTTCTTCGAAGCCTTTCCAGTCATCTCGTTGTGGTCGTGGCCTTTAACAAAATTATTCGCATGGAGTAACGTAAAGGAGGAGTAAGATATGAATAGAATAAAAATCGCGGTTGTAGGAGTAGGTAATTGCGTGAGCTCGCTCGTCCAGGGGGTCCATTATTACAGGAACAAGGACGGTGGAGACGCCATAGGGCTTATGCACCGGGAGATAGGAGGATACAAACCATCGGACATCGAGGTGGTCGCCGCATTCGACATCGATGGGCGCAAGGTCGGGCATGACCTCTCAGAGGCCATCTTCGCGGACCCCAACTGCACCACGGTGTTTTACAAGGACGTGCCTGCCGCAGGGGTAAAGGTGAGGATGGGGCGAATCATGGACGGGTACTCCGAACATATGGGGAATTATCCGGAAAAGTCCACCTTCGTCCTTGCCGATGAGCCGGAGTCCGACGAGGATGAGGTGGTCTCAATATTGAAGAACTCGGGCGCCCAGATACTCATGAACTACCTCCCCGTGGGAAGCGAGGAGGCCACCCTTTTCTACGCGGGGTGTGCGCTTAAGGCGGGTACGGCGTTTATAAACAACATCCCTGTATTCATTGCCAGCGACCCCGCCTGGGCCCTGCGTTTCAAGGAAAAGAACCTCCCCATCATAGGCGACGACATAAAGGCCCAGCTCGGCGCCACCATCACCCACAGGATGTTGACCGACCTCTTTAAAAAGCGGGGGGTCAAGCTGGAGAGAACCTACCAGCTTAATACAGGTGGCAATACCGATTTTCTGAATATGCTCAACCGGGCCCGGCTCGCCTCCAAGAAGGAGTCAAAGACCGAGGCCGTTCAATCCGTTGCCGAATGCCGTCTCGATGACGAGAACATCCACATCGGGCCCAGCGACTACGTGCCCTGGCAGAAGGACAACAAGCTATGCTTTATCCGCATGGAGGGCAAGCTCTTCGGCGACGTGCCCATGAACATCGAGCTACGCCTCTCGGTCGAGGATTCGCCCAACTCGGCCGGTGTGGCCATAGACGCCATACGGTGCTGCAAGCTCGCACTTGAGCGTGGTGAAGGCGGCGCCCTCCATCCGCCGTCAGCCTACTTCATGAAGCACCCGCCCGTCCAGCACACCGACGACGAGGCCTACCGCATGACAGAGGCGTTCATCAATGGAACATACAGGGGAACATGCGCAGAGGAGAAGCCCGGTGAAGTGCCTGATAATCGCGGCAGGAAAAGGAAGCCGGCTCAGGCATAGGGAAGGCAGCAAACCCCTTATCCCGGTCCTTGGCACACCTATTATAGAGCGTGTTATCCGTACCGCGGTGCAGGCTGGAATCATTGATTTCTGCGTAGTCACGGGTTACAACGGTGAAAAGGTCAGAGGTTTTCTCGACGGCCTTGCCCCTCGTTTGGGCGTAAACGTCACCCACGTGGTTAACGACGAGTGGGAAAAGGGAAACGGCCTCTCGGTGCTCAAGGCGAGAGAGTGCCTGGGCGAAGAGAGGTTCCTGCTCCTCATGTCGGACCACCTCTTTGACGGGGCCATGTTGCGCGACCTGGAGAAAGCCCCCCCCGCCTCTGGCGAGGTCACACTCGCGGTGGACCTCGACACCTCCAACCCGCTGGTAGACATGGACGATGTCACAAGGGTCACGTGTGACGGCGGACTGGTACGGGAGGTCGGAAAGGACCTCGGGGAATTCAACGGCTTCGATACGGGCATATTCCTCTGCACGCCCGCCCTCTTCGATGCCCTGGAATGGAGCGCAAGGGAAGAGGACGATACCTCCCTCTCAGGGGGTATAAGGTACCTGGCCGCTAACGGAAATGTCAATGCCTTCGATGTGAGTGGAAGGTTCTGGATAGACGTGGACGACGAGAGGGCCTTTGAAAGGGCCGAGGATGCGCTCCTTGAGAGGCTCAAGGGCAAGCCCGCGGACGGCCCGGTATCCCGCCTTCTGAACCGCCCGCTCTCAATAAGGCTTTCGCGTTACCTCGCACGGACCCCCGTCACCCCGAACCAGATATCGTTCTTTTCCTTTATCCTCTCCCTTGCTGGGGCATGGCTTTTCGCAAGGCAAGGATATTTGCCCCTGGCCGCAGGTGCCGTCCTTGCACAAACGGCATCCGTCGTTGACGGCTGTGACGGGGAAGTGGCGCGATTAAAATTCCTTGAGAGCGACTACGGCGGGTGGTTCGATGCCGTGCTCGACCGCTACGCCGATGCCTTCCTGCTCTTCGGCCTCACCTGGCACGCCTTCTCTCTAAGCGCTCGGGGGCTCGACCTTTTCGTGGGCTTCATGGCGATAATCGGCTCCTTCATGTTGAGCTACACGGCCGACAAGTACGACGGGCTCATGAGGTCGAGGACAGAGAGAGGCATCGGGCTCCGCATGGGTCGTGATGTGAGGGTGTTCCTGATCTTTGTCGGGGCCCTGTTGAACCAGTCGTTTCTGACCCTCCTCGTGATAGCCGTCCTTATGAACCTGGAAACCGCCCGCAGGGTGGTGGTCTGTCGCAATGCGTAGCATCGATTGTGTCAAAGAAAAAATAGAAGCAATAATCG
>JAUVFY010000106.1 GCA_030594025.1 Deltaproteobacteria bacterium
TTACGGCATTAATCGTGACGTGGCAGAGGGAAGCTATCTCTCCTGTTGTATAAGGTCTTTTCTTCTCGGCCATACGTTTAAAGACGATTACAAAAGGGTTAAAAAGGCCGGAGGTTATCCTTTTTATACTACCACCTGCAATATTTCCGGTCAAGGGTATTTTATTCTATATTTTTAAAGGTCTTACAGTACCACCCCGGGCTATTCGACGCTCTGCCAGTCAGGCCCTCGTTTGAGGTTCACCTTGACGGGCACATCGAGGCTCACAACACCCTCCATCTCTTCTTTAACGAGCCCTTCCACCTCGCCCCTTTCACCCTCAGCCACCTCGAATATGAGCTCGTCGTGTATCTGGAGTATCATCCTGGAGAGTTTTCGGCCGTGGATAAGCCCCCTGTGAATCTTAATCATCGCGGCCTTTATGATGTCGGCCGCAGAACCCTGGATCGGGGTGTTTATTGCCATCCTCTCGCCGAACCTCATTGTGGCTTCGTTGGGGCTTTTGAGCTCCGGTATGTACCTTTTCCTGCCGAATAGTGTTTCGGTGTAGCCCCGTTTTTTCGCATCCCTTACGGTCCTGGCTATAAACTCCTTTACAGTACTGTAGTGTTCGAAGTAGGCGTCGATATAGCTTTTTGCCTCGCCAACGGTTATACCCAGCTCTGAGGAGAGCCCCCAGGGGCCCATGCCGTAGATGATGCCGAAGTTAATCGCCTTGGCCCTCCTTCTCATCTCGGAGGAGACCTCCCCCGGGTCCAGGCCGAAAACCTCGCTCGCCGTCCTCGTGTGCACGTCCTCGCCCTTTGTGAAGGCATCAAGGAGGACCGGGTCGCCCGAGAAATGGGCAACGAGCCTGAGCTCTATCTGCGAGTAGTCGGCCGAGAGAAGCGTACAGCCCTCCTCGGCCACAAAGCACCGCCTTATCTTGCCCGCATACTCGTCCCTTACGGGGATGTTCTGAAGATTCGGCCTTGAGCTGGATAGCCTACCGGTGGCCGTGACGGTCTGGTTAAATGAGGTATGGATTCTCCCGGTGGCAGGGTCTATAAGGGCCAGCAGGGCGTCAACGTAGGTGCCCTTGAGCTTCGAAAGGTGCCGGTAATCGAGTATCTTCCTGGGGATCTCAGCTTCTTCGGCAAGGGCAGTCAAAACCGTCTCGTCCGTCGAGTAGCCGGTCTTGGTCCTCTTTACGGGTTTTAGTTTTAATTTTTCGAATAAAAGAACTGAGAGCTGTTTCGGGGAGTTAAGGTTAAACCGGTAGCCGGCCTCTTCGAAGATCTCGGCCTCGAGGGCCTCAAGCCCTTTGTAAATCTCTTTTGAGAGCCCCTCGAGCTGAGCCCTGTCCACCTTTATCCCCGCGAGCTCCATCGCCGCAAGGACCTCGCAAAGGGGGAGCTCGATGTCGCGGAAAAGCCCGATGAGGCCCTCTTCAATGAGCTTTTTTTCGAGCACCGCCGAAAGCCTCAATACAACCGAGGCCTCACTCGATGCACTTTCCGCTATCCCCTTTATCCCCCCTTTTATCCCCCCTTTTATCCCCCCCTTTATCCCTCCGGCCTCCTTCGCCACGGGCCTCACACCGAGATATGCGTATGAGACGTTCTCGAGGGTATGGGTAAAGAGGGTGGGGTTTAAAAGGTAAGAGGCGATTGAGGTGTCCATGGCGACCCCCTTCGGCCCTACCCCCCTTTCAGAGAAGAATACCCAGAGGCCCTTTACGTCGTTCGAGCACTTTTTGACCCCCTCGTCTTCGAGGAGTTTCTTGAGGTGTTTTAGCGCTACGTCCCGGGGGAGGCCTTCGCCCGAGCCCTCGAAAAGCGGCACGTAAAAACCCTGGCCCGGGGCGCTACTGAGGGCGATGCCCACTGGCGCGGCACCCCAGTTACCTTCCTCTTCACCCCGCCCCAGGGTTACAGAAAGCAAGGGGACCTTGGCAAGGCTCTTCGCAAGGGCCTTGAGCTCCTTTTCACCAAGTACGACTTCCGTCTTAACCGCCTCGGTGTGCGCGGGTATCACCTCTTTAATAAGCCTTACGAACTCGAGCTCCTTAAAGACACCTTCGAGGGTCTCGTAATCGGGGCCTTCGTACTTGAGAGAGCCCGTGTCTAATTTTACGGGTACGTCCGAATGGAGGGTGGCGAGCTCTTTCGAAAGTTTAGCCTGGTCTCTGTACTGTTCGAGGTTTTCTTTGAGCTTCTTTCCGGGCACGCGGTCTATGTTTTCAAACACATCCTCTAAGGTCCCGAATTGGTTCAGGAGTTTCGCCGCTGTCTTGACCCCCACGCCCGGGACCCCGGGGATGTTGTCCGACGGGTCACCGGCGAGCCCCATGAGGTCGGTCATCCGCGAGGGCTCGACCCCGAATTTTTCCTTGACGGCATCCGTTCCGTACTCCCTGTCGCCCACGTAGTCGAGGACCTGGACATCGTCTGTAACGAGCTGAAGCATGTCCTTGTCGTTCGTTATAACGACGACCCTCCAGCCCTTATCTGTGAACTTCCTCGCCAGCGTGCCTATGACATCGTCCGCCTCAAAGCCCTGTTTTTCCAGGACCGGGATCTTGAAGGCGCCAACGAGCCTCTTTATATAAGGTATCTGTACGCCCAGGTCATCGGGCATGGGCGGCCTCTCGACCTTGTATTCCTCGAAGAGTTCGTGCCTGAAGGTAGGGCCCTTCATGTCGAAGGCCACCGCTATATACTCAGGTGAGTAATCCTTAAGTATCTTTCTTAACGTCTGGGTGAAACCGTAAATCGCGTTCGATGGCAGGCCCTTTGAGGTAGTAAGGGGCGGGATGGCGTGATAGGCCCTGTATATGCAGGAAGTGCCGTCGATGAGGAAGACTGTGCCTTTTTTCATAAAAATCTTTTATGACTCTTTCGCTGCAAAGAATTCAACTCCTACTCTCGAGCCTCAAAGGCGTTCTTTATAAGCTCTGTTGAGTAGCCCCCGTCTTTAAGCTCCACCGTTACGACGTCGAATCTTATGTTAACGTCGCCGTCTTTAAAATTTCTTCTCAGGTAGTCCATAGAACCCCTTGTTATACGTCTTATTTTCCTTGCATCGATGGCGTCTTTCGGGGAGCCGAAGCTCTCTGTGGAACGGGTCTTGACCTCCACGAAGACTATCGTATCGCCGTCCCTGGCCACGATATCTATCTCGCCGAGGCGACTTCTAAAATTCCTTTCCAGGATCCTGTAGCCCTTTTTTCTCAAGAACCGAACGGCCTCGTCTTCACCCTTGAGGCCGAGCTCTTTCGTGTCTTCGCTCACTGGAAAATCAGATGTTTTCCGGGTCGTCGGTGGACCGTTTGAAATTAAAACTCTTTCTGTGTATGGGGGAAGGTCCTTTTTGCCTGAGGATGGAGATGTGTTCCGGTGTGCCGTAGCCCTTGTTCTTTATGAAGTTATAGCGGGGGTACAGTGTGTGGTAGGCGGCCATGATGCTGTCCCTCGTGGTCTTGGCTATGATCGAGGCGGCCGCAATGGTTACGCTTTTGGAGTCTCCCGATTTAACCGGGCTCTGTGGGAGACGAATCCCCTTGACCGGAAAGAGGCCGTCTATGAGAAGGTAATCGGGCTCTACGGAGAGCGCCTTTACGGCCTTTTCCATCGCCTTCAAGGTGGCCCTGTGTATGTTGACCCTGTCGACCTCTTCGGGCCACACGACACCCACCCCTATAGCCGGGGCCGTTCGGTATATGTCGAGGGCCGCGGTGTTTCTCCTCACGGGGCTCAGTTTCTTGGAATCCTTTATCCCCAGGGCCATAAGCTCAGGTGTAAAGACAACGGCCGCTGCAACGACAGGGCCCGCAAGGGGGCCGCGGCCTGCCTCGTCTATGCCCGCAACGGTTTCATGGCCCTCATTAAGGACCTCTTTTTCATAGGTATCCATAGGGGAAGCTTAGCTCAATGGTGGTGCCCCAGTCCGATATCGAAGGAGCTAAAAAAACCTTATCTCTTTGTCCTCTTTGTCTTTATCCGTGCCGCCTTGCCCTTAAGCGCCCTCAGGTAGTAGAGTCTCGACCTTCTGACACGACCCCTGGTCTTCACCGTTATGGACGCGAGGGCCGGTGAATGCAGCGGGAAGACCCTCTCCACGCCGACGCCGTAAGATACCTTCCTCACGGTGAAGGTGGAATTCAATCCCCTGCCGCGCTTTCTTATGACAACTCCCTCGAAGCCCTGAACCCTTTCCTTGTCGCCCTCTTTAATCCTTACCTTCAGCACGACCGTATCACCGGGATTGAACTCCGGGATATCGGCCCTCAGGTATTCCTTCTCAACGTTCTCTATCGCCCCCATCGTTAAAAGACCTCCTGAAAGTTTTAATTTCTTTTGTTTTTTTAATCTTTTTAATTTAATATATAACCGGCGGGGTATGGGTCAGGCCCCACCGGACAACTCCTTTTTTATCTCGCCCAACAAGGCCCTGTCCTCTTCGGTGAGTTCCGCGCTCTCGATGAGGTCAGGTCTTCTTTGGAGCGTACGCTTAAGGCTCTTTTTTCTCCTCCACCTGTCGATTAGCCCGTGGTTGCCGGACAGGAGCTCACCCGGGACCCGCATCCCTCTGAACTCCTCGGGCCTCGTGTACTGGGGGTATTCGAGGAGCCCCCTGGTAAAGGAATCCGTCCTCAGGGAGTCTTCGTCTCCGAGGACCCCGGGGATGAACCTCGCGACACTGTCTATTACGGCCAGGGCCGGTATCTCGCCCCCGGTAAGTATGTAATCGCCGATCGAGACCTCGATATCCACGAAGGCCCTTATGCGCTCGTCAAAGCCCTCGTATCTTCCGCATATGATAATAATACCTTCGAGCTCCGCGAGCTCTTTTGCGGTCTTTTGAGTGAATGGTATGCCCTGCGGGGTCGTGAGCATGACCTTCCGCCTCTCGTAAGGGCCCTTTATCGCTTCAAGTGCACTTACGATGGGCTCCACCTTCATTACCATCCCCGCCCCGCCCCCGTACGGGGAGTCATCGGTTGTACGGTGTTTGTCCGCGGCGAAGTCCCTTATATTGTGCAGCTGAACCTCAATGAGCCCCTTTTTTACCGCCTTGCCTATTATACTCTCCCCAAGGGGGGATGCAAAGAACCCGGGGAACAAACTCAGTATGTCGAATCTCATCTTTAAGAATGTTTTTCGGGCAGAAGTCCTTCGGGAAGCCGGACGGTCATCAAGTTTTTCTCCATGTCCACATCGAGTACGACCCCCTCGATGGCCGGTATCAATATCTCGCCCAGGTCCCCGCGGACCTCGTATACGTCGTTACTTCCAGTGGCGCAGATATTGAAAATACTACCGAGCCCTTTACCCTCCTCGTCCCGGACCTCCATGCCCATAAGTTCAA
>JAUVFY010000005.1 GCA_030594025.1 Deltaproteobacteria bacterium
GAGGCCCGAGGATGCGGACCGACTCGTCTTTAACGAGCTTTGCGTAAACAACCTCTCGGTCTTCCTTACGAGGAAGTACCCGGACATAAAGGCCCTGGGAAGGCCAGCCATAGTGGCCAAGGGCTGCGACATAAGGTCGATCGCGGTACTTATAAGCGAGGGCCAGCTAAAAAGGGAAGACCTCTACATAATCGGCATGACATGCAACGGGACCGTTTACAGACAGGAGCTCTGGACAGGGGAGCTCACGCTGGATAACACCTCGCCCAAATGTTATACATGCGATGTAAGGAACCCGCACATAACGGACGCTACCATAGGCGAGAAGATAGAATATGCCCCTCACGAGGAGCACACGGGGAGACTTTTCGAAAGGATAAGGGAGATCGACGGAAAGGATGAGTCCGGGAGGTGGGGGTTCTGGATGGAGCACTTCTCGAGGTGCATAAAGTGCTATGCCTGCAGGCAGTGCTGTCCCCTCTGCTACTGCGAAAGGTGCATCGCGGACAAGAATTCGCCCCAGTGGGTCGAGACATCCACACACCCGAGGGGCAACCTCTCCTGGAACCTCATAAGGGCAATGCACCTTGCGGGAAGGTGCACCTTCTGCGGCGAATGCGACAGGGCCTGTCCGGTGGACATACCGCTCAATCTTTTGAACCAGAAGCTCGCGATGGTCATGAAGGAGGCATTTGACTACAAGGCAGGCTACGACCCGGAGGAGCATCCTCCGATGATAGTTTACAGTCCTGACGACAGGGAGAATTTTATTAAATAACCGCCGGTAAAAGGGATTTTACTTTACTACCATGGATAAAAGACTCTTAAAGAAAGCAAACTTAGGGAAACTCATCGAAGGTGTCACGGCCAAGGGGGGCGTTTTCGTCGCCCCGGTCAGGGAGGCCGGGGAGGTCTATTACAGGCCCGTAACGGGCGCCGAAGAGGTGGTCCTTGACCACATACTCCCGAAAAAACCCTTTAAGGAGTTCTTCTTCCCCCAGACAGAGGTCATAGCCTCATTCGAGGGGCACAAGGACCAGGTCGAGCTCAAGGGCTACGAGTCCGTTATAGAAGAGACGGTGATATTCGCCGCAAGGCCCTGCGAGGCTTCGAGCACGGCCTCGCTGAGGAGCGTTTTCACATGGGATTTTGTTGACGAGTTCTATACGAACCGGGAGGACAGGGCCGTAGTTATGGGCCTTGCCTGCATAAGGGGCGACAGGGCCTGCTTCTGTACCTCTGTTGAGCTTGCCCCGGATACGACCGAGGGGAGCGACATACTCCTTAAGGAGACCGTAAAGGGGGACTTCCGGGCCGAGGCGGTGACCGATAAGGGCAAAGCCTTCATGGAAAGGCATAAGGCCGTCTTCGAAGAAGGCGGCACTGAGGCAGTGGAGACGAAAAAGATATTCGAGCCTGAAAAGCTCGATGTGGACTTAAAGCGGATAAGCCGGTGGCTCTCTCAAAAGGCGAACTATGAAAGCCCGCTCTGGGCCGAGCTTTCCCGCAAATGCGTCGGCTGCGGGGCGTGTACGTTTTCCTGCGTTACATGCCACTGCTTCGACATAACCGACGAGGGCACTTACTTCGAGGGAGAGAGAAGAAAGAACTGGGATGCCTGCCAGTTCGAGTTCTTCACGCTCCATGCAGCGGGCCATAACCCCAGGGACACCCAGTACAAAAGGTGGCGCAACAGGTTCATGTGCAAGTTCAACTTCTACCCCGAGAAGTTCTCCTCAAAAGGGTGCGTGGGGTGCGGTAGATGCATAAGGGTCTGCCCGGTAAGGCTGGACATAACCGAGGTAATGACGGAGATATCGAGGACGGGATGATTTTATGGAAGCAGCCATGAAAAACCTTTATCTGCCTCATCTTGTAACGATAGAGGACGTCTACCAGGAAACGCCTGACGTGAGGTCATACAGGCTGGTCTTCAAGGACCCCGGGGTGAGGGATACCTTTGATTTCAAGACCGGCCAGTTCGGTATTTATTCGGCCTTCGGCTACGGCGAGTCAAGTTTCTGCATAGCCTCTTCGCCCACGCGAAAGGGCTACATACAGTGCACCTTCCGCCAGGTGGGACGCGTAACGGGCGCGCTCGCCGGGCTCGAGGTGGGCGACACGATGGGTTTCCGCGGCCCTTACGGCAACTGGTTCCCCATCGACGAGTGGAAAGGAAAGAACATAGTCTTTGTCGCCGGAGGCATAGCTCTCCCGCCGGTACGTTCCGTCATATGGAACTGCCTGGACAGGCGCGAGGACTTCGGCGACATTACGATAGTCTACGGGGCACGGACCGTAGAGGACCTCGTCTACAAGAACGAGCTCGCCCACTGGGAGGAGAGAAACGACGTTAACCTCGTACAGACGGTCGACCCCGGCGGGGAGACCCCGGAGTGGAAGGGAAAGATAGGGTTCGTTCCCACGGTCCTCGAAGAGGTCGCCCCGAAGCCGGAAAATACCATTGCCGTAATGTGCGGGCCACCGATTATGATAAAGTTTTCTCTTGTTAGCCTTGAAAAACTGGGCTTCTCGGACGAGCAGGTGTACACCACGCTCGAGAACAAGATGAAGTGCGGCGTTGGCAAATGCGGCAGGTGCAACGTCGGAGATATATACATATGCAAGGAGGGACCCGTTTATACGGCCGCTCAGGTAAAGAGGATGCACAACGATTTTTAAGAAACCTCTTTGTAAAAGGGTCACGGACCCACGGGTCATGGACCCAGGGGTCATGGACCCAAGGTTTCACCAAAAACCTTAAATTAAAAATTCTCTGTGAAAGGGAGTTTCGCACGAACGGCGATTTCAGAGACAAGACGAAGATTAGATTTTTAATTAAAAAAATTAAAAAATAAACACGGAGAAAGGACATGGCAGACGAGAAAAATAAACTAAAACCCCTTGCGACCGGGGACAGGACTATCCCGCCGGAAGACGCGAAGATGATACCTGTCTTCATCATGGGTAGAGAGTACACGGTGCCCGAAACACTGACCGTGATGAAGGCCGTTGAGTATGCGGGGTACACCTACGTCAGGGGCTGCGGGTGCAGGGGGGGCATATGCGGGGCATGCGCCACGTTCTACCGTTTCATAGGGGACTACAAGCTCAGGGCGGGCCTGGCGTGCCAGACCATAGTCGAGCCGAACATGATAATCGTCCAGCTCCCGTTCTTCCCGGCCAACAGGCCCGGCTACGACCTTGAAAACCTTGGCGGCGACCCCCACGAGGCCCTGAGGAGCCTTTATCCCGAGGTCTTCAAGTGCGTGGGATGCGGCACGTGCACCAGGACGTGCCCCATGGACATAGACGTCATGGACTACATAGCGTTGATGAAGCGCGGGGACTTGAAGGGCGCGGCCTATAAGAGCTTCGACTGTGTCTTGTGCGGCCTATGTGCCTCGAGGTGTCCGGCACAGATCTCCCAGTTCACGGCGGCCATGTTCGTAAGGAGGCTCTACGGGAAGACGGGGCTTCCGAGGGCCGCGCACCTCGAAAAACGCGTCGAGGAAGTGAAGGGCGGAAAGTACGAAAAGGTGATGAAGGAGCTCGTGGCTAAGGACATGGAGGAAGTGAAAAAACTCTATGTCGACAGGGAAAGGGAGCCGGACTTGGCCGAGCCGGGCAAGTGGCTGCCCGAGGATAAGAAATACCTTTAATTTAAAAATTAAAAGAGTAAAAAAATAAATAAATTAAAAAAAATAAAAACCTAAAAGGAGCCGAAGATGACCGGATACACACCGGAACTCAGAGAACTCATAAAGAAGGTCGAGGCCACGAGGCCCCAGAGGGTGGAAAGGGCCAGAAAGGGCGAGCACTTCCCGGCCCTTACGATGGAAGAGAGGAAGCAGTGGCTGAATAAATACCACCCCGACTTTAAGAGCGAAGAAAGGAGCAAAGTTAGGGTCGGGCCCAATAAGGATGCGGTTTTCCCGGACGAGGTCAGGGTGCTACTTGAATCAAGGTCCCGGCTCGATCCTTCGGGGATAGACCTTTCGAAGGCGGATTACTCAACCGACGTCCTTGTAATAGGCGCCGGGGGCGCGGGAACGGCCGCCGCGCTTACGGCCGAGCAGGCCGGGTGCAAGGTCCTTGTCGCCACAAAGCTCCGCCACGGGGACGCGAACACCGTCATGGCCGAAGGCGGCATACAGGGCGCAGACCAGGAAGGCGACTCGCCCTACTACCACTACCTCGATGTGATGGGCGGAGGACACTTCACGAACCAGCCCGACCTGGCCTCGGCTCTCACACACGACGCGCCCCTTATACTGTACTGGCTGGAGTCCCTGGGGGTACTTTTCGACAAACTCCCTGACGGCAGGATGAAGGTCCGTCACGGTGGCGGGACCTGCAGGAAGAGGATGCACTCGGCGGGGGATATGACCGGGGCCGAGATAATGAGGGTTTTGATGGACGAGGCGAGAAACAGGACCGAGGGCATAAAGGTCCTCGAGTTCTCCCCGGCCGTTGAGCTTTTAACCGACAAATCGGGCCACGTTGTCGGGGCGGTGCTCTACAACCTCGAGACAAAGGAGTATTACATAATAAGGGCAAAGGCCGTCATAATGGCCACAGGCGGGTTCGGGAGGCTCCACATCCAGGGCTTCGCCACCACGAACCACTATGGCGCGACGGCCGACGGGATAGTCATGGCCTACAGGGCGGGCGTGGAGCTTCAGGACCTCGAGTCCACACAGTACCACCCCACAGGGGTCGTATACCCGGAGCAGAACGTGGGGCTACTCATAACCGAGAAGGTCAGGGGCCTCGGGGCGCAGCTCACGAACGTAGACGGTTCAGAGTTCTGCTTCCCGCTCGAGCCCAGGGACGTGGAGAGCTCCTGTATAATAAGGGAGTGCCTTGACAGCGGAAAGGCCGTCACCACCCCCACGGGAAGGGTGGGCGTGTGGCTCGACTCCCCCATGATAGACATGCTCCACGGCGAAGGCACGGTGAGGAAGGAGCTCCCTGCGAAGCACATACAGTTCAAGCGCTATGACATTGACATAAGCAAGTTTCCCATGATCGTCTACCCCACGCTCCATTACCAGAACGGGGGGTTGAAGATAAACGAGTGGGGCGAGACCGCTGTTCCGGGGCTTTACAGCGCCGGAGAGGTCTCGGGAGGAGTGCACGGAAAGAACAGGCTCATGGGCAACTCGCTCCTTGACGTGCTGGTATTCGGAAGGAGGTCGGCCATGAGGGCCGTTGAGTACGCAAAGGGGCTAAAAGGGGACCTCGTGCCCACGCTCAACCATGTGAAGGCTTTTCACGAGGAGCTGAAGAAGGCCGGCATTATGGACGAGGCATGCGTCGGGCCCATGCTCATCCCGGACTACTCCCCTGACCACGTTAAGAAGAGGCAGTGGGGTGTGGCCACTCTACGGGAGTGAGCGAAACGGTTTTATTTGAGGGTTTAATACGGCTTTTAAGGGCCATGCCCCGGGGCTATGAACCCGGGTCATGGCCTTTTTTTTATCAAAACCTGAGGGGCCTCGAAATTTTTCAATTAAAACCCTTGGAAAGTTCCAGATTGGACTGTAAATCAAAAAAGTCCTTGAAATGAAAAGAATTCGAAATTTTTCAATTAAAACCCTTGAAAAGTTCCCGATTGGATTGTAAACTGTATTCGCTTTTTTCCCTGCCGGCAAAAGGGCCCCCTGGCAAGAACGGAGGTTTTATTTTAATAGATGAACATCCATGAGTACCAGGCAAAGGAGATTCTTGCGAAGTACGGTGTGGCCGTTCCCCGCGGCCAGATAGCCTTCACCCCGACAGAGGCCGAAGAGATCGCAAAGGAGTTTCTCAAGGAGGGGGGAGGTGCGGTCTGTGCGGTAAAGGCCCAGATACACGCCGGCGGAAGGGGCAAGGCCGGAGGGGTCAAGCTCGCCGTAACCCACCAGGAGGCAAAAAAGCACGCGAGCGAGATCCTCGGAAAGGTCCTCGTAACGCACCAGACCGGCCCTCAGGGTAAAGAGGTAAAGAAGGTCCTCGTCGAAGAGGGCTCAAAGATTGAGAGGGAGTTTTACCTCGGGGTGGTTCTGGACAGGGCCCGGCAGAGGGTCTGCATGATGGCCTCCTCTGAGGGTGGTGTCGAGATAGAGGAGGTCGCCTCGAAGAGCCCCGAGAAGATATTCAAACAATACATAGACCCTGCCGTGGGCCTCCAGCCCTTTCAGGCAAGAAACCTCGCCTTCGCCCTGGGCCTTAAAAAGCCCCTTACTGGAAAGGCCGTAAAGTTCATGAGCGCCCTTTATAACGCCTTCGTATCCACGGACTCGTCCATGGCCGAGATAAACCCGCTCGTGGTAACCGCCGACGGGGACATACTGGCCCTCGATGCCAAGATAAGCTTCGACGACAACGGTCTTTTCAGGCACAAGGACATAGAGGAGATGAGGGACCTCGACGAGGAAGACCTGAAGGAGGTTGCAGCCTCGAGGTTTAACTTGAATTACGTCTCCCTTGACGGCTCGATAGGTTGTATGGTAAACGGTGCGGGCCTCGCCATGGCGACGATGGACATAATAAAGCTCTACGGCGGGAACCCCGCCAACTTCCTTGACGTCGGGGGCGGTGCCACCAGGGAGCAGGTAATCGTGGCCTTCAAGCTCATCATGTCTGACCCGAACGTAAAGGCCCTTCTTGTAAACATATTCGGAGGGATAATGAGGTGCGACATAATAGCAGAGGGCATCGTCGAGGCCGCAAAGGATGTGGGTATAAACGCCCCGCTGGTGGTAAGGCTCCAGGGCACGAACGTTGAAAAAGGTAGAGAAATTCTAAAAGGCTCCGGGCTCAACGTTATCTCCGCCGAGAGGATGGACGAGGCCGCAGAAAAGGTCGTTGAGGCCGCAAAGGGAGTTTAAGTTAAGGGCGGGTTCTTTAAGGTCACAAGATGAGCATACTCATAGACAAATCAACGAAGGTCATATGCCAGGGCATAACCGGCGAACAGGGGACCTTCCATACCCGTCAGATGGTGAGCTACGGTACCCGGATGGTCGGAGGTGTCACCCCCGGAAAGGGCGGCACGGACGTTGACGGCGTACATGTATACAACACCGTGGCCGAGGCGGTTAAAAATACCGGGGCGGACGCTTCGGTGATATACGTGCCCGCACCCTTTGCGGCGGATGCTATAATGGAGGCCGTGGACGCGGGCTTGAGGGTAATAGTCTGCATAACAGAGGGTATCCCTGCGCTCGACATGGTCAAGGTCCGAAGGTTCATGGAGGGCAGAGCTTCGAGGCTCATCGGCCCGAACTGCCCCGGGATTATAACGCCCGAGGAGTGTAAGATTGGGATAATGCCCGGCCATATACATAAGAAGGGCAAGGTAGGGGTGGTGTCCAGGAGTGGTACACTCACCTACGAGGTCGTGGACCAGCTAACCCGCCTGGGGCTCGGCCAGTCCACCTGCGTCGGGATCGGCGGGGACCCGATAAACGGCACCAGCTTCGTGGATATTCTTGAGATGTTCGAGAAGGACCCCGAGACCGAGGCCATTGCCATGATAGGGGAGATTGGGGGCACCGCCGAGGAGGAGGCCGCAGAGTTCGTGAAAAAAAACGTAAAAAAGCCCGTGGTGGGCTATATCGCGGGAGTCACCGCACCGAAGGGCAAGAGGATGGGCCATGCAGGGGCCATAATCTCGGGTGGAAAGGGCACCGCAGATGAGAAGATGGAGGCCCTGGAGAAGGCGGGCGTAAAGGTAACGAGGAGCCCCGCGGAAATCGGCAATACCGTGCTGGAAGTTTTGAAGTCTATGTGATAATATTTTTTTGCGTACGCGCGTAAGATCCCGTTTTTAGGAGGAGAGATGGCAGAAGCGGTAAAACAACTACCGAGAATCGTAATACACGAAAAGCTCTGCAAGGCGTGCAGCATATGCGTTGATTTCTGCCCCACGAACGTCCTTGAGCTCAAGGGCTCGGTCGTCGCCGTGAGGAACCTCGAGGCATGCACCAGGTGCCAGCTCTGCGACCTGAGATGCCCTGACTTCGCCATACAGGTGTTTGATTAGTTTATCCCCCAGGAATAGAACGGAGGATTTTTGATGGCAGGCAACAAGGTAAAAAGACTAATTCAGGGTAACGAGGCGTGTGCCGAGGGCGCGCTCTATGCCGGGTGCCGGTTTTTCGGCGGCTACCCGATTACCCCCTCTACCGAGATAGCCGAGATACTCTCGGTGAGGCTTCCCAGGGTCGGGGGCAAGTTCATCCAGATGGAGGACGAGATAGCCTCCATAGCCGCTATAACAGGGGCCTCGCTGGCCGGGCTCAAGTCCCTGACCGCGACGAGCGGCCCCGGGTTCTCTCTAAAGCAGGAGGGCATAGGGTATGCCTGTCTGGCCGAGGTGCCCTGCGTGATAGTGAACGTCATGAGGGGCGGACCGTCGACCGGGTACCCCACCGGTCCGAGCCAGTCGGACGTCATGCAGGCGAAATGGGGCACCCACGGAGACCATCCGGTAGTTGCGCTCGTGCCTTCGACCGTGCCCGAGATACTCTCCGAGACCGTCAGGGCCTTTAACCTTGCCGAAGAGTACAGGACCCCGGTATTTATACTCTATGACGAGATAGTGGGTCACATGAGGGAAGCGGTGACGTTGCCCGAGCCAGGGGAGCTCGAGATAATAGACAGGGCCAAACCCACCTGCGCCCCCGAGGAGTACCACCCTTATGACACGAACTACGACGTGCCGCCCCTTGCAGCATACGGCGAAGGCTACAGGTTCCACATAACCGGGCTCAACCACCGGGAAGACGGCTTCCCCACGAACGACAGCGCACTCATCGAAGAGGGGATAAAGAGGATAATCGATAAGATAGAGAAGAACAAGGACAAGATTTTAAAGAACGAGGAGTACCTCGTTGACGGGGCGGATATCGTGGTTTTCGCCTTCGGCTCTTCGGCACGGTCCGCCCGTTTTGCGGTAAACAAGGCGCGTGAGAAGGGGATAAAGGCCGGGCTTTTAAAGCCATTAACGCTATGGCCCTTTCCCGAGGAGACGGTAAGGAAGGCCGCAAAGGGCGCTAAGGCCATAATAGTGCCCGAGATGAACCTGGGACAGATTATCTATGAAGTCGAGCGCTGCGCTAAAGGGGTCGAGGTCGCTGGCATTAACAGGGTTGACGGAGAGCCCATAAACCCGGCCCAGATCCTCGAGGCCATAGAAAAATTTAGCTAAAGACCTAACGGAGGTCATCCATGTCGGCAACGACGGCTGCGAAGAAGAAACTGAGCGTCCCGTTTGATTATGATAAATACCTGAGACCGGGCAAGCTCCCCCACATATGGTGTCCGGGGTGCGGTCACGGCATAGTACTGAAATCCCTTTTGAGGGCCATAGACAAGAGCGGGCTTACCAAGGACGAGATATGCATGGTATCGGGCATAGGCTGCTCGTCCAGGACGCCCGGCTACGTGGACTTCAACACCCTTCACACGCTGCACGGAAGGGCCCTGGCTTATGCGACCGGAGTCAAGCTCGCGAAGCCCGAATTGAACGTCATCATTGTAACCGGCGATGGAGACGCGCTGGCCATAGGCGGGAACCACTTCATACACACCTGCAGAAGGAACATAGACATGACAATCCTCGTCTACAGTAACTTCATCTACGGGATGACCGGGGGTCAGTTCTCGCCCACGACCCCTGTGGGGGCGCTCTCCAATACGAGCCGCTACGGAAACATCGAGCCCGTCTTTGACTGCTGCGACCTGGCAAAGGCCTCGGGGGCCACGTTCGTTGCGAGGGGCACGGCCTACCACACGCTGGAGCTCGAAAGGACGCTCCTCGCTGCGATCAAGCACAAGGGCACGAGCGTTGTCGAGATAATAGACGAATGCCCCGTCTACTACGGACGCAACAACAAGTTCAAGAGCGTTACGCAGATGATGGAAGATATAGAAAAGAACGGGACCGTTTCCGTAAAACAGGCGGACAAACTCCCGCCCGAGAAGGTCCAGGGAAAACTCCTTCGCGGCATACTCCACCAGGTCGAGAGGCCCGAGTACTGCGAGGGGTACGAAAAGCTCATCGCCAAGGCGCAGGGCAAGGGCTGACGAAATTTAAACGGAGGTAGGATTTAATGTCACAGCGATATGAACTGCGTTTCAGCGGCTCCGGCGGACAGGGGATGATACTTGCGGGCATCATCATGGCCGAGGCCGCCTGCATATACGACGAAAAGAACGCCGTCCAGAGCCAGTCCTACGGCCCGGAGTCCAGGGGAGGGGCGAGCAAGGCCGAGGTGGTAATAAGCGACGGGCCCATCGACTACCCCAAGGCTACAGCGATAGACTGCATGCTGGCCTTGACGCAGGAGGCGTGCAGCAAGTACTTTAAGGACATAAAGGACGGAGGTATTCTTCTCGTGGACTCCGACGAGGTAAAGGAACTTCCCGAAGGAAATTTCACCTTATACAGCTTCCCCATAATCGATACCGCGAGGAAAGAGCTCGGTAGGACCATAACCGCAAATATCATCTCTCTTGGTATGATAACGGAGCTTACCGGTGTTGTTACCCATGCCGCGATGGAGGAGGCCGTCTACGCGCGTGTGCCAAAACCCTTTCTCGATATGAACAAGAAGGCCCTCCAGCTCGGGTTCGAAAAGGCCAGGGAACTCAAAGAGAAGAAGGGTTGATCCCCGGCCCCAGGATATAAGCTCGCCTGTTACCAGAAAATCCGCTATAATTTTTCTTATACCGGAGGTAAGCAGTAAAGACCGTCTCAAGAGGTGTTCGCCGAACACTTCTGGTTTTGCGCTCCCCTTTAGCTTTACTTTAATTCAAAATATTTCCCTGAGGGAGGTTTTTTGGTTATACATGATGTCATAGTCGTGGGCGGGGGTCTGGCGGGTATGAGGGCCGCAGTCGAGGCCGCAAGGGCGGGCCTCAACGTGGCCATCGTGAGCAAGGTCCACCCCGTAAGGAGCCATTCGGTCGCCGCCCAGGGGGGGATAAACGCTGCCCTCAAGGAGACCGATTCCTGGCAGAACCATATGTCCGATACGGTGAAGGGGAGCGATTACCTTGGTGACCAGGACGCAATAGAGATACTCTGCCGCGAGGGCCCGGGGGACATAATGGAGTTCGAGAGGATGGGCGCCATCTTCAGCCGGGACGAGACTGGACGCATCGCCCAGAGGCCCTTCGGCGGCGCGGAATATCCAAGGACCTGTTACTTAGCTGACAGGACCGGCCACGCCCTTATCCACGTAGTCTACGAGCAGCTCCTCAAGCACGGTGTGGCCCTGTACGAGGAGTGGCACGTCGTGGACCTCGTTGTAAGGGACGGGAGGGCCCTGGGTATAATTGCCATCGAGATCCCCACTGGTAAGATCCACCGGCTCCGTTCAAAGGCAACCGTACTTGCCACGGGCGGCTACGGCAGGGTCTACAGGTCTACGACCAACGCCCTTAGCTCCACAGGCGACGGTATGAGCCTGGCGCTAAGGGCCGGCGCACCGCTCATGGATATGGAGTTCGTCCAGTTCCACCCGACAACCTTGAAGCGTACGGGGATACTCATCACAGAGGGCGCCAGGGGCGAGGGCGCTTATCTCGTAAATTCCGAAGGCGAGAGGTTCATGGAAAGGTACGCCCCGGCGAAAAAAGACCTCGCAAGCCGTGACGTCGTGTGCAGGGCCGAACAGACGGAAATCGACGAGGGAAGGGGCGTGGAAGGCTGCGTGCTCCTCGATATGCGCCACCTGGGCCCCGAGAAGATTAACGAAAGGCTTCCGCAGATAAGGGAGCTTTCGATAGACTTCGAGGGGGTCGACCCTGTAGAGACACCCATTCCCGTAAAACCCGGAGTGCATTATTCCATGGGCGGGGTGATGACGGACGTTCACGGTAGGACCCCGATAGAGGGGCTTTATGCCGCGGGCGAGTGTGCCTGCGTGAGCGTACACGGGGCGAACCGACTGGGGGGTAATTCACTCCTGGAAACGATTGTCTTCGGAAGGAGGGCGGGCAAGGCGGCCGCAGAGTTCTCCGCTGGAGCAGAGCTTGGTGCCTTCCCTGACGACGCACTCGGTAACGCCGCAAACAGTGTGGCCCAGATGCTCAAAAGAGAAGACGGGGAGTCCCCCCATGCGATACTTAAGGAACTGAGGAGCGCCATGGAGGAGCACTGCGCGATTTTCAGGACCGAGGAGGGTCTCAGGGAGGGGTTGAAAAGGTTCGAATCAATAAGACAGAGGTACAAGGGAGTCGTGCTCGCGGACAAGGCCGACCCCTTCAACACAGAGCTTTTGACCGTGCTCGAGCTCGGCCACATAATCGACCTCGCCGGAGCGATACTCATGGGGGCTCTCGAAAGAAAGGAGAGCAGGGGCTCGCATTTCAGGACCGACCACCCTGAAAGGGACGACAAAAACTGGCTCAAGCATACTCTCGTAAACAAGAAAGGCGAGGAGTTTAAAATAAGCTACAAGGACGTAACGATAAAAAAATACAAGCCCACTGAAAGGAAGTATTGATTCAAATACCGTGTTGCGTGTACGACAACTGTTATCCGTTTGTAAAAACTTTTAACGCAAAACGTATAACGCGCACGTATAACGGTCTTTATTTACTATGAAGGTCAAGTTCAAAATAAGGCGCTGCGACCCCATAAGGACCGGCCGATGCGAGCCTTACCTGCAGGCCTATACCGTTGAGGTCACCGAAGGCATGACGGTCCTCGAGGCCCTGATTGAGATAGCCGCCGGCGAGGACCCGACCCTGGCCTTCAGGAAGTCCTGCCGCTCGGCCATATGCGGCTCATGCGCGATGACCATAAACGGCTTTCCCAAGCTCTCCTGCAACACACAGGTACTTCCCGAGTGGCGCAAAAGGGGCGAGATGCTCATAGAGCCCTTAAGAAACCACCCCGTCCTAAAGGACCTCATTGTGGACCAGACGCCGTTCTGGAAGAAGATGGACAAGGTCACCCCGTACCTTACCCCGAAAGACGAAGGGCCGGCGGAAAAATGCTATCTGATAAGCAGGCAGGAGGCCAGGATGATCGACAGGTCCCAGAAGTGCATAATGTGCGGGTGCTGTAACGCGGCCTGCAACTCGCTCGACATAGACTCCAACTTCATCGCCCCCGCCGCATCGGCAAAGGCCTGGAGGTTCGTGGGCGACGTGAGGGAGGGTCAATTAAGAAAACGGCTCGAGAGGTTGAGCGATGAGCACGGCGTGTGGGACTGCGTTAGGTGTATCCACTGCACCCAGTACTGCCCCAAGGACGTCGCCCCACTCGAGGCCATCGAGAGGCTCCGCTCACGCGCCATGGCCGAGGGTGTCATGGAGAACGAGGGGGCGATACACGTCTCGGCCCTCGTGGATTCCGTTAAAAGGGTGGGCAGGCTCGACGAGGCGGCCATGACGTTCAAGACCCTCGGGTTTCTTAGGTCCCTGGGCATGATACCCTTCGGGCTCAAGATGGAGATACACGGAAAGATGCCGCACCCCATAATATTCCCGGCCATCGAGGGCATTGACGAGGTGAAGAAGATATACGAGGTCGTTGAGAAGAGGGCCAAAAAACGAAGAAAGAAAAAGAAGAGGGGTTAGCGAGTGGCTGAACTGAACTACGCATATTATCCGGGCTGTGCCTCGCAGGCTATAACCAAGGAGTCCAACGAGACCACAAGGCGGGTCTCGGAGCTGCTTGACATAGGACTCCACGACATGCCCCGGGCGAACTGCTGCGGGGCGGGGCTTATAACCGACTATAGCTACGAGCTCTCGCTGGCCCTGAACGCGAGGATATTCGCACAGGCCGAAGCCATGGGTATGGACATAATGACCATATGCTCGACCTGCCTCATGGTCATGAACACGGCCAACAGGGACCTAAAGAACGACCCGGCGCTCCTTAAAGAGATAAACAAGATAATCGGAGATGTCGGGCTCAAGTACTCCGGTGGGGTGAATATAAAGCAGCTCCTGTGGGTCCTCGCCGAGGACTACGGCCTCGAGAGGCTCAAAAAGAAGATTAAAAAGCCCATTAACTGGCTCAAGGTGGCCCCCTTTTACGGCTGCCACAGCCTGCGTCCCTCGGACGCGCTCGGTTTCGACGACCCGGAAAAGCCCTGGTCGCTCGAGGCTACCATAAGTGCGCTGGGAGGGGAAGTGGTCGAATACGGGGGCAAAACCAAGTGCTGCGGTTTCCAGGTGGACCTCGTGGCCGAGGATACGGCCGTTGAGATGACGGGCACGAGGCTCCTCGATGCTAAGGCCAACGGTGCGGACTGCATGGTCACTCCGTGCCCCTTCTGCCACATAAACCTCGATAACTACCAGGGCATGGCCGAGAAGAAGCTCTCACAGAAGATATCCATGCCTGTTTTCCACCTTTCGCAGCTCGTGGGCCTCGCCCTGGGCCTTGACGCCGACCAGCTGGGGCTCGGCCGCCACCTCGTCTCGCCGGAGGGGATACTTAAGGGCACTTAACGGCGACACCAACCCCGTAAAGCCTTACGGTGGTTTTTTCAATGGTTTCCAATGAAAGGATTTTTGGGGATGTGGTTGCGCCTTCCAGGGGGGTGGTGAGATCCTTATCTCTGGTATACCCCCATGAGTGTCGCTTCACCGAGGACGTGCCCCTCCATTGCCTTTTCAACGGCCTTTTTGCCCGCCCCAGCCGGGATCCCTATCGCCTCAACATCGAGGGCCCTCAACTTGAAAAAGTACCTGTGGCGTCCGTGCCCCCGTGGCGGGCAGGGCCCGCCGTAGCCGATACGACCGAAGTCGTTTCGACCCTGCTTTATCCCGTCGTCGAGGTCAAGCTCTGTGGAAAGAGCCCCGTCCAGCCCGCCCCGGTTCCCGGGGATGTCGTAGATTACCCAGTGGATGAATGTGCCCACGGGTGCGTCCGGGTCCTCGACTATGAGGGAAAAGCTCCTGGTGCCCTCGGGAGAGCCTTCCCAGGCGAGCTCCGGGGAGGTGTCAGCACCCTCGCAGCTGTGCTCACGGGGGATGGTGTCGCCTTCGTTGAAGGCAGAGCTTTTTATTGAGAAACCCATCGTGCGAACTCCTTTCCCTCCTGCATATGCATAGGAAGACAGAACGAGGCTCAGGAGTATGCAAATTAAAGACCTTTTCACGGCCCCTCCGTTTTATATAAGTTTACAACAAAATCACCGGATTGCAACCGTCGGTTGGCACCCCAGATTAAGCGCTTGAAAAAATTCTTGATAACGGATACTATTACATAACTAAAAAGCAGAGTCCCCTAATTGAAGGTACGCTTTATCGTAAACCCCGCAGCGGGCAAACACGACAGGACCGATGAGATTAACAGGGCCGTAGGGAGAGTATTTTCTTCGGTGCGCGGTGTGTTCGAGGTAAGGACTACAAGGGCCCCGGGCGAGGCCTTCAATCTCTCCGAGGAGGCGAAAGAGAAGGGTTATGAAACTGTATTCGCCTGCGGGGGGGACGGAACAACGAACGAAGTGGCATCCGCCCTTTTGAACTCAACGACGGTCCTGGGCATCATACCCGGCGGCTCTGGTAACGGCCTTGCCAGGTCTCTCGCCATTCCCCGAGATATAGAGATGGCCGCATCGCTTCCCTTGATGGGAAGGGTTAGAGAGGTCGATACGGGCATGGTAAACGGCGGGTACTTTTTCTCCACAGCGGGCTTCGGCTTCGACGCCGTCATGAGTAAACGCTATAACGAGAGGGCAGGGGGCCGAAGGGGGCTCCTTCCTTACGTGCCCATCGCCCTCCTGGAGTTCTTTGCTTACAGGCCCGAGGCGACCCTTATAAAATGGGACGAGAACTACATGAGGGTCTTTCCCTTCCTGCTTACAGTAGCCAACACGGACCAATACGGAGGAGATTGCGTGATAGCGCCCGGGGCGGTGCCGGACGACGGGCTGCTGGACCTTTGCATCCTCCACGGGGTGGGGTTTTTCGGTGCGGCCATGTATACGAAGATGCTCTTCGCGGGCAATATAGACAGGGCGAAAAAATTCAGGCGCATAAGGATACACTCTGTGGAGATAATAAGGAAAAGACCCGGCCCTGTCCACCTCGACGGCGAACCCATTGAGGGGGCGGAGAAGATAAAGGTCGGGGTTTTACCAAAATCACTAAAGGTATGGGTGCAGTAGATTATAAGATACTCGATAAATACAATAAGAAACAGCCTATGTGAAGAAACAGCCCATGGCTGTGCCAAAATCACTAAAGGTATGGGTGCAGTAGAACCGGGGAGCCTTTTCGATGGACAGGTTTTTGATGGCCGAGAGCTCTGTTAAGAAGATAATGCAGGAGAGGACCTTCAGGGAGCTATCCGAGAGGGAAAAACTCCTCGTCGCTTACAGGCACTTGGAAGAGCTCAGGCAATTGAACGGCGGCTACGTGGCCTCTCCCTACCGGGGCGAGAACGGCGGGGACAGGTATTACGTCTACTGGCTCAGGGACATAATGTACGCCACCTACGCGAACGAGTACGTGGGCGCCTATGACAAGATGATAGAGAGCTACAGGCTTATCTTGAGGGTATTCCAGAAGTACCGCCACAAGATATCCAGCGGGGCCCGCAAACGCCACTTCATGGGGAGCTGTGCCGACGAGGTCATACACGCCCGTATCCATCCTGTAACGCTCGAGGAGATAACCCACGAGTGGGGCCACCACCAGCTCGATATCTTCGGGCTCTTCCTGTATAAGACCGGCGACCTCATTAAGAAGGGCCACAGCGTGATAACCGCCGACCCGACCGAGACGATGATACTCCTGAGGGACATAGTGCTTTACCTTACGACCGTAAGGTGGCACTCTGACCCTGACTTCGGTATGTGGGAGGAAGGCCCCGAGACCCACTCCTCGAGCATAGGGTCCGTCCTGGCCGGCCTTACGATGTGGCACGACGACGGCTACTACCACCACAAGTACACCCACCAGATAGACCTCCACACCTATCTGCCCATCCCGCAGGAGTTCATAGAACTCGGTCGCGACTCGCTCGACAGGTTCCTTCCCGCGGAGTCCCAGGGCCGTCCCTACGATCTTTCTCAGCTAAGCCTCATATGGCCTTACAATATCGTAACCGAGGGGCAGGCAAGAAGGATACTCGCCAACGTGGAGAAGAACCTCGTGCGCGAGAGCGGCGTTATAAGGTACCCGGGCGACATGTACTACAACTCTGACACCGAAAACCCCGTGGGTAACGAGGCTGAGTGGCCCCTGGGACTTGCATGGCTGAGTATCGTTTACTCGAAACTCGCCCTGAGGTCAATAAGGACGGGAAACATCTTCGGCCCGCCCGAGAAGTTCGTGGAAAGGTCGGATTATCACCTCGAGAGGATGGAGAAGGTCATGACCGATGACGGCAAGGCACCCGAGCTCTACCACGGCGGGGAGATGAACTGGAACGTCCCGCTGGCCTGGGCGCAGAGCCTCTATGTCGTTGCCCGCCAGAACCTTAACTGGGTGCATGAGGAGCTGAAGCGTTAGTTCCCCCGGCGACGGGTTTTTCGCTTCCCCACTTCCCATGGACTCTCAGCCCGCTCAATTAAAAAATCAATAAAAATAAAAGATGAATCCCACGGCCTTCAGGGCGACCCTTTTAAACATCCTCGGTAACGCCTTTCTTTTTGTAATCAAGCTCTGGGCCGCCCTCATATCCGGGTCCATAGCGCTCCTTTCGGACGCCTTTAATTCCCTTACGGACATAGCGTCTTCCATCGCGGTCTTCATATGCGTCAAGGTATCGGACAAGGGGGCCGACGAAGGGCACCCCTTCGGCCACTCGAGGGCCGAGCCCGTCTCAGGCATAATAATCGCAGTTCTGGCGGGGATACTCGGTTTCGAGGTCATAAGGACCGGTGTTACGAGGCTCTTTACCGAGGAGGCCGTGGTCGTAATAGGCACGTTCGCGCTTTGCGTGCCCGTTATAACGGTGGTATTGAAGGGGTTCATGGCCTGGCACTTTAAAAGGGTCGGCAGAGAAGTGAACAGCCCCGGCATAACGGCGAGCGCCGTTGACTCGCTTTGCGACGTCCTGGTCGCCTTAGCGGCGCTCACGGGTATCGTGGGGGCCAGGCTTGGCTACCCTTTCCTCGACCCCGCTGCCGGGCTGGTCATAGGACTGTGGATTATATACACGGGCTACTCTATCGGCATGGAGAACATCGATTACCTCATGGGGAGCGCCCCGCCCCCCGATCTCACCGAAGAGATAAAACGAGCAGCCCTATCGGTGCCAGGGGTGAAAAACATTAACACCGTGAGGGCCCACTACGTGGGCCACTTCATCCATGTGGAGATCCACATCGGGGTGCCGAAGCACCTTTCGACCTATGACTCCCACGAGATAGGAAAAGAGGTCGAACGGAGGGTGGAAAAGATAAAGGCCATTGAAAAATCCTTTGTCCACATAGACCCGGTTTAGGTGAATAACTGAGATGGACCCTGAAATCTTAAAAGACCTGGACCCGGACCAGAAAGAGTCCGTTTACTCACCTGCAAGGCATATGCTCGTCGTTTCGGGCCCCGGGAGCGGGAAGACCAGGGTCCTGGCTTCGAGGTTCGCCCATCTGGTTGAAAATGGCATTGCACCGGAGTCCATACTCGCCGTCACGTTTACCAACAGGGCGGCCCTGGAGATGAAAAAAAGGGTCTTAATGTTGTTGGCGCTTGCCGGCCTGGACGCCTCTGCCCTGGCCATAGGCACCTTTCATAGCTTCTCTTTAAAATTTCTTAAACGCGAGAGGCCCGGCTTCAGCCTTTACGCAAGGGGTGAGCAGGTCTCTGTCCTTAAGGAGCTCGGGGTCAAGAACCCGGAAAAGGCCCTCGAGGGCATCTCGGCGGCAAAGAATCTTTTGTTTTCAAGTCTTCCGGGTTCTCTGGAAAATTTAAAGACCCCGAGTGAAGATGGTCTTTTAGAAGCCTACCAGCAGGCCCTC
>JAUVFY010000008.1 GCA_030594025.1 Deltaproteobacteria bacterium
AACCATATCCGCATTTGTGACCCCCACCACCCTTGACGAGACCACGGGAGGCAAGATTGCTACAAGCTCGGTAACGCTCTTCTGGGTAGAGACCGCCCTTACCGTGGGTACGGCCCCTGGAGCGGGGTTCACCTCGGTTACAATGACAAACACCGGCGGGAACACCTGGGAGGCCGACATACCCGCGAGGGATACCTCGAGCGTGGGCAAGAGGGTCTGGTTCTATGTACTCGCCGAAGACGCTGACGGCAACTTCGACAGGTCCCCGGAGATAGACGAAGGCTTCTACACATACGACCAGAAGCCCTTCGATGCCTGCGATTTCGTCACCTTTGCACCCAGTTCATTGACCGTAGCTTATACCGCCGACCCCAACATTGTAGCCATAAAATGGCTTAGGGTGACCACCTATACAGGTGGCAGCCCCATAAACAAGACCGTCGACCCCATCGTGTATCAGATCTGGAGGCGTGATGAGATTACAGGGAGCTTTATCAAGATCTACGAGGTGCCGGAGCCCGGTAACCCCGACATAAAGGCGAGCGGCGGCAGCGATATCTTACCGAACGTCTGGTACAACGCCGAAATAGGGGTGATACCTACGAGCACGGCCATTGAACCTGCCGACAACCGCTTTTTCAGATGTAACGACGAGACCGCCCCGGACATAAGCTATGATACCGTACCCGACACCTGCTACTGGTGGAACTACCTTGACCCCCTTGAGGTGGAAAACGTCAACAATAAAGACATGATGTATTACGTGATTGCGGAGAATTCCTGCGACGCCGATAGAAATACGAGCGCCAAGAGCAGCTTCTACAGGGAGTGCATAGGCGCATCGAGCGCCGTGATAAGCCCGGCCCCCTCGACGATAAACGCGGGAGATGACTACGCGGTTACCGTAAACGACTGCCTGCTCGCGGGTAACTTACTCATAGACTCCATTACCGTAAAGAATATCGCCACTACGGGCAATATAAACCTGGACATAGGCCTTACGGAGGACCCATCGGATACGGGTATATTTACGGGCACCTTGCAGACAACGACAAATGTTCTCGAGTCGTCCTCGAAGGTATTCGTAAGCGCCGGAGACATCGCACCGGATACGATTACAGTATCGTGCCCGGTGGCGAACGGCTGTACGGGACCGCCCACACCTGCGACCGTAACGGTAAACGCGGCTCCTTGCGACAATACACCTTCGGCGCCCATGGGCCTTGCAGGGGTGAGGCAGGGCTCGAACGTTAATCTCAGCTGGGACGCCAACGCGGAGCTTGATATCGCCTTCTATAACGTTTACAGGCAGAAGAACGCCGAGGCATTCGTGGTCATAGCCCAGGTCGCCCCGGGCTCGGACCCGGTAACTTACTCGGACAAGCCCGCACAGTTGGGTTCCAACTACTATTCCTATTACGTAACGGCGGTTGACACCTGTTCGACGCCACAGGAGAGCAGCCCGTCAGGCACAGTGGGTCCTTTCTGAGGACGGTAGAAGTAGCGGTTGCAGAAAAATACCTGGCAAGAGGGTTTTTAACTCTGACCGTTTAAAGGATTACAAGGGGTAGGGATATGAAAGTGCTTAAGGTTACTAAGATTAAAAAGAACGAAAAGGGCTTCGCGCTGATACTCGCCCTGGTCACCATGGCGGCGATGACGCTCATCGGGATGTCCGTGGTCATGAACACGACGATCGATATGCAGCTTTCGAGTAACGAACGTGAGAGTAAACTCGCGTTCCTCAGCGCAGAGGCGGGCGTACAAGAGGCCCTTGCGAGGCTGCACCTTCCGACCTCTAACGCCAGGTACGTGGGAGAGGCGCCCACCACTGTAGACCCCAGGGACACGAGCTGGATTACGAGCTTCGACAGCACCGCGGTTAACGAGTCGGGCCTGAACTACTCTGTTACCGTACGTTATCTTATTGAGAGCAATACGGAAGGCTACTGTGACGACAACAACGCAAACCCGAACACCTCGGGCAACTCCAACGTCCCCCCCACAACGTGCGATCAAACCACCCCTGAGGCGGTAATGTTCGGACAGGACTTCAACATAGACCCGACGGTCACAAAGGTATCCCGGGGGAGCTTCCCTGTGTACGAGGTCACATCCACCGGGACCTCCCCGCAGAACACCCAGAGAACAATAATTGCATATATAGGGGCGAGCGGGCTAAATACCGACTCGGACGACGCAATAAACACCAACGGGTGTATATCGAATAACGGCGGTGCGACCGTGGACACAATCTGCTTCACCACCGGTTGCGCAAACGAGGAATGCGACGCAACAAAGGCGGCCTCAACGGACCTGAACACCCACCTCGGCGACAACCTGTCGAACATCGAAGACCAGGCTGACCTGAAGATCACTTGCACCTCGAACCCCGAGTGCATTTCTCTTGTAGACGATACCACGGACGAGGACTGGGGCGATTGGTCGGGTGATACATATTCGGTCATTGTCTATGTAGATAATACGGTGGAGCTGGACTTAACCGGCGCTGACCTCGGCCCTGACAACGGCGGAAGGGGGATACTCATAGTAGAGGGGGACCTGAGATTGAGCGGCGGCTTCCAGTGGGAGGGACTCATCTATGTGCTCGGTAACCTCACGCTCGACGGCGGAGGCGCGGGCGTGAACGTCACCGGGGGGATTATGTCTAACACCACAACTACCCTTAACGGAGCCGCTCTTACCATAAACTACGACCTGGCAACACTGAGGGCCGTTGCCAGGGAGAACAGCACCGCGGCCATGCTCGTATGGAAGAGGCTTTAGCTCTGTCCGGCTGAGTTTGGTAAATGCCGGTCAAAAAGGTCAAAAATCTGAGGGGCCTTTTTTGGACCCTTTTTCCTTGTCAGGGAATTATGCGAATATTATATGGAATTTTATATAAGTTATAATCAATTAAAAAAATTCTTGACAAATTGTTTGTTATGGAATAAAGTTTTTAGGTATTTTCAGGTATGGGGGATGCGACCCCATATGGCCGTAAAAGGGATTATCAAACTGCGGGATTCATATTATGCCGAAGAACAATCTGAAAAAGATAAGAGAGAACATGCTCTTGAGCAAATCGGAGCTGGCACGCAAGGCCGGGGTGTCGCCCCTTACGATCGACAGGATCGAGAAGGGCTATTCTTGCAGGGTGGACACCAAGCGCAAGATACTCTATGCCCTGGGTGTGAAGCTCTCGCAAAAGGGAAAGGTCTTCTGCGAATAAGTGGACCGGTTAAGCAAAAAGGGCAGTTCTTGTAAAGGATATTAGATGGAATTCAGCTTTTTCAAGAAAAAGGACGTCGTGGCCCTCGACATCGGGTCGAACTCCATAAAGATCGTCCAGCTCAGGCAGGCCAAAAAGGGCTGGGAGCTTGCAAAGCTCGGCATGGCCCATCTTCCGCCCGAGGCGATCGTGGACGGCTCGATTATCGACTCCATGACGGTGACAAACACCATCAGGGACCTCATAAGCGAGCACAATGTAAAGGACAAGGACACAGTTTCTTCTCTTACGGGCCATTCGGTAATAATAAAGAAGGTGAGCCTGCCGGCCATGACCGAGGAGGAGCTTTCTGATTCCATACAGTGGGAGGCTGAACAGTACATACCGTTTCCCATAGCCGACGTGAATGTGGACTTTCAGATACTCGGCGAGGATACCGCCGGCAGGGGGCAGATGGACGTTATGCTCGTTGCCGTAAAGAAGGACGTTATAAACGATTATACGAACGTTATAAGGGAAGCCGGGCTCAACCCGGTCGTAGTTGACGTTGACTCGTTCGCCCTGGAGAACATGCTCGAGATTAACTACGCCATAGTGCCAGGCGAGAACCTGGCCATTATCAACTTAGGCGCGAGCATTACCAGCATAAGCGTTATAACGGACGGGGTCACGGTCTTCACAAGGTCTGTTCCCACCGGGGGTAACCAGTACACCGAAGAGATACAGAGGCAGTTGAGCATAAGCTTCAAGGACGCCGAGGATCTGAAGCTCGGTGGTGAGGTAAGCGGGGTAGACACGTCGGAGCTGCCACAGGTCATAGACAGCGTTAACGACAGCATGGTGCTCGAGGTCAGAAGGTCGATAGACTTCTTCCTTGGCGGAAGCCCGGGGACCTTCATAAACAGGATATACCTGAGCGGGGGAGGGTCCAAGGTAAAGGACCTCCCGGTAAAGATCCAGGAGGCCACCAACATACCCGTTGAGATAGCGAACCCCTTTAACGGTATTTCTTGCAACCCTAAATACTTCGACCCCGAGTACCTTAATGAGGTGGCCCCCTATTTTGCCGTTGCCATGGGTCTTGCAACAAGGAGGCTGGGCGACAGATGATACGTATAAACCTTCTGCCCGTAAGGGCCGCCAAGAAGAAAGAGTCGATAAGGTTCCAGCTCACCGTGGCGGGCCTGATTACGTTTCTTATCATAGCCCTTGGAGTGGCCTTCTATTGGATATCGAGTAACGAGGCAAGTGCCCTCGGAGAGGATATATCGAAGGGGGAGGAGGAACTTTCGGAGCTTAAGAAAAAGATAGGGGAACTCTCCAGGATCAAGGAGCAGAAGAAGGTCCTTGAGAGCAAATTGAGGGTGGTAAAGAAACTCGAGTCCGCCCGCACAGGTCCTGTGGAACTTTTTGTAAAGATAAGCGAGCTCATACCGCAAAATGCATGGCTCAGCTCGCTCGTGGATACGGGGCCGGTGATAACCTTGCAAGGTTATGCGGCCACGGAAGACGATGTCTCGGTTTTCTTGAGAGGGCTTGAGAGGCATAGAGAGCTCGGCAGGGCTGAGCTCGTCGTGGTGAAGAGGCCAAAGCAAAGGATCGCGGGTAGAGATCTTTTCGAGTTCACCATAAAACTGGAGAAGTGATAAGCCATGGCCATAGAGCTAAAACTCGATACCATATTGAAGTTGCCTCTTTCCAGGAGGCTTATCATACTGGCGGTTATTAACATCCTTATCGCCGGCCTTTTTTACCAATTTCTTCTGAGCCCAAAGCAGACCGAGATCAGCGACCTGAGAGACCAGTCCGAAGGGTTAAAGGTAAAACTCAACGAGAGCAGGATGATAGCAAGGGATATCCCGAAGTTCGAGGAAGAGAAGAACGAGCTGCAGAACAAGCTCAAAGAGGCCGTCGCCCAGCTCCCCAATGAAAAAGAGATACCGGACCTTATAGACAGCATAAGCGAGGCGGGCAGGGAAGCGGGCCTTAAGATCCTTCTTTTCAAGCCTATGAGCGAGGTGTCCAGGGGTTTTTACGCGGAGGTTCCGGTTAATATGGCGGTGGAGGGTGATTTCGAAAGTATCTTCCTTTTCACCAAAAAGGTGGGCAAGCTGCCCAGGATTGTCAACATAAGTGGTATAGCGATTACCGTCCCCAAGGCACAGTTGACGAGTCGCACACCTACACTGGACGCGACTTTTGTTACCATAACATTCAGGTTCATCCCTGGCAAGGGGGTATAGGAAAAAGATGCTTGGAAGGCCTGTTGTATATATAGTTTTTCTGCTCGTCCCGTTTTTTTTGACCTCCTGCGGCGGTGAGGAACCACAGGAGCCCGAGGTTCAGATAAAGCAAGTCGCTAAACCTCCGGAGCCTACTGACGTGGTGGAGGAAGAAAAAGTGGAGGCGGCCCCTGAGCCGGTTACATTTCCAGCAAAGAAAATGCGCAACCCCTTCCAGACGTTCATTGTTAAAAAGACGCCCATAGGCCCCACAAGGATCAAAGGGCCCCTTGAGTGTTGTGACATCAAGCTTTTCAAGGTCATGGCAGTCGTCAGCGGCATAGATGAGCCGAGGGCCCTGGTGCTCGCCCCGGACGGTAAGAAATACAGCGTAAAACAGGGGGACCGCATGGGGACGAGGGACGGCAAGATAATAGCAATAGAGGACAAGAGCATAATTGTAAAAGAGTTGACAAGGGATGAGGAAGGCAATGTGGTTTCCACGGAAAATGTGGAGATCTCTTTGCCGGAGAAAAAAAGGCCCTGATAAGAGAAAACCCAAAGCTTTATGGAGGTCGTTATGAATATAAAAGAATTTAGTTATTTAAGAACCCCTTTGCTCCTTGTTTTTAGCTCCATGGTGGCCCTTGCGGGATGCGCCGCCTCGAAGAGCGCGGTAAAAGAACCGTCCCCGGCGGTAGCAGAGGCCCAGCAAGTGGAGGTGGAGATGCAGGAGGGGTCAATGCTGGAGATGATAAGTGTTGTCGGGACCGGGGATGCGATACTTATAGAGACCGACGGTTCGGTTAAATACACCGCCTTCCGGCTCTCGGACCCGCCGAGGCTTGTGGTGGACCTGCCGGGCGTGGACGTGACAAAGGTCAATGCTCCTATAAAAGTGGACAACAATTTTTTAACAGTGATAACCACCTCGAGTTACGGTGAGAACTCTGAACGTATAGGCAGGGTAGAGATCGGACTGAGGGAAGGTATAATCTACAAAGTGAAGTCCGGTGAGAACAGTATCCTCGTGGACCTTGCAAGGGATATCTATATCTCGGGCGAGAGCGTCCCCGAAACGCAGGTGGTTGCCGAGGCCGGTGCTGTTGAAGAAGAGGCCCTCGTCGAGGAAGTGCTGGCGGAAGGGGAAGAAGGGGTGCACAAGGAAGAAGTTCCTGTTCCCGAAGAACTACCCATGGTTGAAGAGGAACCGGTAGTCTTTGAGGAAGAAGAGGCAGTGGAGGAAGCTGCGCCCGAGGTAGAACAGGTGATCGCCGAGCCTGAACCCGCCGATGTTCTCGAGGAGGCCACAAGGCTCATAAGCGTAGATTCCTCGATTCGAGCGGACGCAACTTTTATAAAGATAGTGGGCGACGGCTCCATAGGCAATTACAACTTCTTCGGCCTCGATGACCCCCCGAGGTTCGTTGTGGATATATGGGGGGTAGCGGACCACATCGCAAAGAAAAGCATACCGATAGGTGGGCCCCATATCGAGAGGGTAAGGATCGGGAAACATCCCGATAAGGTGAGGTTGGTGTTTGACTCGACCATGGAGGAGCTTCCGTCCCATCTGATAGACAAGAAGGGTGAAGCCCTTATACTGACCTTCAGTACCGGTCCCGTAGCCGCCCTGCCGGAGGAGCCGGAAGTATTCGAAGAACCCGCCGAGGTTCCGGAGTTAGAGTTCGCAGAGGCTGAGGAGACCGTCGAAGTGGAAAAGGTGGACTTCAGGAAGCTCAATGATACGGCAAGGCTCACCGTGGTAACCTCCGGAAAGCCCACATACAAGCTCAGAGAGTCCATGGACGGGAAGACATTAACGCTTGACTTAGAGGATGCCATTATACCGGAGGAACTGAAAGCTACCCTCGACGCCAGGGAGCTCAGCACCCCGGTGGCCACAATAAGTTCCTTCCAGGCTTCCGTTGCTCCCACCAAGGACGTGCGCATACTGGTGAAGCTCAAGGAAGAGGCCCCCTACAATGTTACGGAGGAAGAAAGCACCATAAATGTGGATTTCCCCATAAAGGAGGTGGCTGCGGTAAATGCTGAGGCCATTACGACCGCCGAGGAATTGATTGAAAAGGCGGTGGAGGAGATAGAGGCCGAGGAGGTTATCCGTACAAAGAAGTACGTGGGCAAGAGAATAGACCTCGATATGGTGGACGCCGATATAAGGGATGTACTTAAACTCCTTGCAGAGGTTAGCGACCTTAATATCGTCGCCTCAGACGATGTGAAGGGCAAGGTAACACTCAGGCTTAAGAACGTTCCCTGGGACCAGGCCTTCGACCTTATACTCAAGACCAAGGCCCTGGACAGGATACAGGAGGGGAACATCGTAAGGGTGGCCCCTGCCGTGACGCTGGCAAAGGAGAGGCAGGCATTCCTGGCTGCAAAGAAGGCCGAGGAGAAGCTTGAGGACTTACAGACGGAATTCGTGCGGATAAGCTACGACGAGGCTGTTTCACTGGAGCCTCAGGTGCTGAAGCTTCTGAGCGACAGGGGGGAAGTGACTAGCCATGAGCCCACAAATACCCTTATTATAAAGGACATAAGGTCCGGGGTCGAAGAAGCGCTCGAGTTCGTAAAGAGGGTCGATATACCCACGCCCCAGGTTCTGATAGAGGCAAGGATAGTCGAGGCGGAGAACAGCTTTGCGAGGGACCTCGGTATCCAATGGGGCGTTGATTTCAGGGAATCAGGCGACAGGATCCATTCGGACATTTTCGGAAGCTCTTCTACCTTCGGTCAGGCGATACCTGACCCCGGGGTACAACAGGCCATTCTCGAAGGCGGAGGTGTTATAGGGGCTGAGAAGACAGAGTTCCCGGCGGATGTGGGTGTCACAAACTATGCCGTAGACCTCCCGGCGGTAGGTACCGCTGGAGCACTCGGGGGGCTGGGATTCATACTCGGCAAAACCGGGGTAAACCCGCTTCTTCTGGACCTGCGTATAACAGCCGGAGAACAGGAAGGGATCGTCAAGACAATATCGAGGCCCAGAGTTATAACACTGGACAACAAGGAGGCCAAGATAGAGCAGGGTGAATCCATTCCTTTTGAAACCACCTCGGCCGCTGGTACGGCGACAACCTTCATAGATGCGAACTTGAGCCTTACCGTGAGACCCCAAATAACTCCGGACGGAAGTGTGATTCTGGAGATAAAGGCCAACAGTAACTCCATCGGTTCCTTCAGAACCTCCGGGGGTGAACCGAGTATAAACAAGAGGGAGGCATCCACCGTGGTGCTGGTAGAGGACGGTGAGACAACGGTGATCGCCGGCATAGTCGTATCGGCTACTACCACGAGCGAAAGGGGTATACCGTTTCTCAAGGACGTCCCTATACTGGGGTGGCTCTTTAAGGCCAAATCGATATCAGATACCCAGAGGGAGCTTCTGATCTTCATAACCCCGAGCATCGTAAAGGATATGGACTTAGGTTAGGTTGTCCTTTCCGGATAAAAAATGCACCCTCCGGGGTGCATTTTTTTTAGAAGGAGACAGACCGGGTAAACCGGTAATATACCCCCGGAATTTAATGCCTGTGGCGCGAATTTAACGGTATACAAGCATATGCTCAGATACATTACATCAGGTGAATCCCACGGCAGGCTACTTACAGTTGTTGTCGACGGCATGCCCTCTGGGCTTTCCGTAAACTCGGCTCATATAGACCGGGAACTTGCGCGTAGGCAGGGCGGTTACGGCAGGGGCGGGCGCCAGGCCATCGAGAAGGACCGAGTAGAGATAACCTCTGGGCTGAGGCTTGGAAAAACCCTTGCCTCCCCGGTCGCCTTGGTTATTACGAACAAGGACTGGGAGAACTGGAAGGAGGTTATGGCCCCTGAGGGGAGGAGGAGAGGGCTCAAGGCTGTGACAAGGCCTAGGCCGGGCCATGCTGACCTCGCCGGGGCCATGAAGTACGATGTCGGGGATTTAAGGGATATTCTCGAGCGCTCAAGCGCGCGTGAGACGGCCGCCAGGACTGCCGCGGGCGCCTTGGCAAAAAGGCTTCTCCATGAGTTCGGAATAGAGGTCATGAGCTGGGTCGTAGCTATCGGAGGGGCCGGATGCAAGGGTCCAAAGCTTAAAACAAACTCAGAGCTCGCAAGGCTCAAGGCCGCCTTTTCTGCGGCCGAGCTTTCACCTTTCAGGTGTCCAGAGAAGAAAATAGAGAGGGCGATGAAAAGGGCCGTAGATGCCGCCACGAAAAAAGGCGACAGTGTGGGTGGTATCTTTGAGGTGGTTGTATCCGGGGTCCCGCCGGGGCTCGGAAGCCATGTCCACTGGGACAGAAAACTTGACGGTAGGCTTGCAAGGGCCCTTATGAGCGTTCAGGCAATAAAGGCCGTGGAGGTGGGGATGGGCACCGAAGTAGCTTCCAGCCCGGGCTCAAGGGTGCACGATGAAATATTTTATACTAAGAGGGGTAAGAAAGCTAAAGGGGCCGAAACTTTAAGCTTCTGGCCCGGGGCGTCCGGTTTCTTCAGAAAGTCCAACAACGCCGGGGGAATAGAGGGGGGCATGTCCAACGGTGAGCCGATAGTCATGAGGGCCGCCATGAAGCCCATACCTACGCTCTACAAGCCTTTAAGGTCCGTCGATATCAAGACAAAGAGGTCCTTTGAGGCGAGTGTTGAGAGGTCTGACGTGTGCGCGGTCCCAGCTGCCTCTGTAGTGGCCGAAGCTGTCGTGGCCTTTGAGGTGGCCTGCGCTTTCCTTGAGAAATTCGGCGGCGATTCGGTACGCGAGATAAAGAGGAATTACAGGGGCTACTTGAGACAGCTTAAAGATTTTTAATTTAACCTTCCGCTGCGGGCCAATCAGTTATCCGTTATCTCAAAGAGCTTTGCAATTTTCCCTTTCGACCTTTGCACCAGCGGTGGAGCAATTCTAAGCTAAACGGATAAGATATATAAGTAGCCGTGTGCAAGAAAAACATAGTTCTGACAGGTTTTATGGGTACGGGCAAGAGCTCAGTGGGGAGGAGGCTGGCCCGGGAGCTGGGGTGCGAGTTTCTCGACACGGACGAGCTCATAGAGGACGAGGCCCGTATACCCATAAAGGAGATCTTCAGGGACTTAGGTGAGGCCCGTTTCAGGGAGCTCGAAAGGGAGGTTATAAAAAGGGTCACGTCCACCATGGAAGGGCTGGTTCTCTCCACAGGAGGGGGAGCCATCATTGACGGGTCGAACAGGGAGAGGCTTAAGAGATGGGGCAAGGTTATATGCCTCAGCGCCTCTACGGAGAAGATACTGGGAAGGGTAGGTGGACAGGACGAAAGGCCTCTTCTTTCCAAGGGGGCCGAGGGGGCCGAGGGGAGCGAGCGGGACAAAAAACAGTCAATTGATAGGCTCCTTAAAGAGAGAGAACCCTTTTATAACGAGTCCGACCTTATCATAGACACGACCGCAAAGGGTTTAGATGAGGTTGTCTCTGAGATAAAAGCTTTTCTGGGGAAGGATAAAGGGACGCAGGAGTAAATCAAGATGCGTACCATCAATGTAGAACTCGAGCAGAGGCAAGAGCGGTCTTATCCCATATATATCGAACGGGGGATACTTGATGAAGTGGGCCCTGGGCTCGGCAGGCTGGGACTCAAGGGCAGGTGCGCCCTTGTTACGAATCCCCTTGTAAGGTCCATCTGTGGCGAAAGGGTCATAAAAAGCCTCGAGGGGGCGGGGTTCGATGTTTTAACCGTAGAGGTGAAAGACGGCGAGCAGTACAAGATTTTGGCCGAGGCCTCCATGATCTACGACCGCCTCATAGAGGAGAAGCTCGAGAGGTCCACACCCATTGTTGCCCTCGGAGGAGGCGTTATCGGGGATATAACCGGTTTTGTCGCTGCCACCTACCTTAGGGGCGTGCCGTACGTCCAGGTGCCCACCACACTGCTTGCGCAGGTGGATAGCTCGGTGGGTGGAAAGACCGGGGTTAATCACCCCAGGGGAAAGAACCTTATCGGGGCCTTCTACCAGCCGAGGGCGGTCTTTATCGACCCGGACGTGTTGAAGACCCTTGATAAGAGTGAGTTGAGGGCGGGCCTAGCGGAGGTGGTAAAATACGGTGTCATATGGGATGAGGGTTTTTTCCGTTTCCTCGAGGAAAACACTCAGGGCCTTTCTGCTGTCGAGGACGCTCTCGTAAGGGCCATAGAGCGCTCCTGTGAGATCAAGGCCCACGTCGTAAAAGAAGACGAGACAGAAAAGGGGTTGAGAAGCATACTTAACTTCGGTCATACCTTCGCTCACGCTATAGAGGCGGTGACCGGTTACACAAGATACAAGCACGGCGAGGCCGTCTCCATGGGCATGGTCTTGGCCGCCTCGTTTTCGGCAAGGCTCGGAGTGTGCGAGGAAACGGTTGCTGATAGAATAGAAAATCTCCTTAAAACACTCGGTCTTCCCGTCGAGGCCCCTGAGCTCCGGTACGAAGCTATTTTAGGGGCCATGCTTGTGGACAAGAAGGTCCTTTCCGGCCGTATGAGGTTCGTCCTGGCGAAGAAAATCGGGGATGTTGTCTTAAGGGATGTACAAAGAGAAGAGGTAGAGGCCTTTTTGCGTAAGGCTGCTCGTTAGCCCGAAAGGCTCAATTAGCCTGCATAGGGGGGAGGATCCGGGCTGAAAGCTACTCAACCGGGGGGCCACTCACGTTCGTAAATCGCCACCGTCAGGGACTTTCTGCTTGACTTGGGGGCGACTCAGCAATTAGAATTAGGATACTGAAAATCAGGACACTTTTTTACCGTCTTTCAGGGTAAGGCTTGAGGGTAGATGTTTGGTTCGGGAAAAGGCGAAGATCTTTTTTTTACAAGGACCATGGCCGCTGTGCTGGAAAGACAGGGCCATATGGAGGACGCCCTGGTCATTTATAAGATGCTCTTAGATAAAGACCCGGAAGACGAGGCCCTCAGAGACAAGGTAGAAAGACTCAAGGCCCTTGCAGGCCGAAGAAGGGCCAGAAAAGATTTCTTAACCGGCCGCTAAAGAGCGAGAAAAAATTTATAGACCAGAAGGGTTTTTCAAAATGTCCTTCCATGAAATATTGAAGGAGATGGTTGATAGGGTGGAGGGGGGCTATGCCGCGACACTCGTTGGGATGGACGGCATATACGTGGACCATTATATAAGAACCGGCGAGACCTGCGATGTTGAGGCCGTTTGTGTCGAATACGGAAAGATAATCGACGAGATAAGGAAAGCCGCGGAGGTTTTGAAACTCGGAGAGGTGGAGGATGTGCTAATAGCCTCCCAAGGCACAAAGATACTTTTGCATTTCGTAACGGACGAATATTTCTTAGCCTTTGTACTCAAACCCGAAGGTAATACCGGCAAGGCCAGATATTTTTTGGGCAGGGCTGCGAGTAAGACCGGAAAGGAGCTTGCAAGATAGGACCCCGTTCCGCAATGCCCGACATGTTTGAAAGGGTTGGGGCCGTCCTCGACGAGATTAAAAGGAAAAGAACGGACGGGCTGTTCGTAACGGACATTACGAACGTCCGTTACCTCTCAGGGTTTACAGGTTCGAGCGCATATCTTTTAATAACCGGGCACAGGAGCTGGTTCTTTACGGACCCCCGCTACGAGCTTCAGGCAACCGACGAGGTAAAGGGGTTTGAGGTTAAAATCTACACCCGCGCCGCATTCAATACGATTGCGTCAGTTGTAAAGAGGGCGAAAATAAAGACCCTCGCCTTTGAAGGCAAGACCTTAAATTATGACTCTTATGAGAAGCTGAAGAAGGCTCTTCCGGGGACAAGGCTCAAGTCACTTTCCGGCATAGTAGAGAAGAGGAGGGCCGTAAAAGACGATTTTGAAATAGGTCAAATTAGGAGGGCCATAGAGGTTGCCAATGCTGGCTTTGCCGCCGCCCGTAAGGGGCTGGCTTCCTTAAAGACGGAAAAAGAAGTGGCCTTAAAAATAGAGGCCGCCGTTAAAAGGAAAGGGGCCGATGCCCTCTCTTTCGAAACCATAGTGTTATCAGGCGAGAGGGGGGCATTGCCCCATGGCAAGCCCTCGGAAGAGAAGATTAAAATGGGGGCGCTAACGGTAGTGGACCTGGGGGTTACCATTGATGGTTATTGTTCTGATGAAACCCGCACCTATTGCGTGGGTAGCCCCACGATGAAGCAAAAAAGGGTCTACAAGGTTGTAAAGGACGCACACGACAGGGCGATCGAGAAGGTAAGATCAGGGGTCAAGGCCTCGGTGGTGGACGGGGCGGCGAGAAGCTATATCAGAAGGGCCGGTTACGGTAAGTACTTTGGCCACGGCACGGGCCATGGAGTTGGGCTTGACATACACGAAGACCCTGTGATAAGCCCCATGAGTAAGGACATTATAACCGAAGGCATGGTCTTTACCATAGAGCCGGGGATATACATGCCGGGTTGGGGCGGCGTCCGCATTGAGGACATGGTGCTCGTCACCTCTTGTGGCTGTGAGATATTAACAAGAGGTTCCAACAAAGAGTTCTATTGCATCGAATAGGAGGGTATATGGATCTTAAAATCGTCAAGGCCATATACAGGTTCTTAAAGGGTACCGATATAGTTGAGCTAGAGATCGAAGGTCCA
Source organism: Deltaproteobacteria bacterium (assembly GCA_030594025.1). Classification (GTDB taxonomy): domain Bacteria; phylum Desulfobacterota; class GWC2-55-46; order GWC2-55-46; family JAUVFY01; genus JAUVFY01. Next base: position 14,040 of record JAUVFY010000008.1, read on the forward strand.
GAAGGCAAGGTAAGGGTTAGGAGGGCCGTCGGGGAAGAGGCGGTCCAGAGGCCCGCCAAAGCCCCTCAGGCGCCTGGACCAGCTTGGGAGAAAACAGAAAAAGAACCGTTAAATAAGGATAAAACAAAGACCATAACCTCCCCCATGGTGGGTACCTTTTACAGGGCCCCTTCCCCCGAAGCACCGGCCTTCGTCGAGACCGGTTCCATAGTGAAGGACGGCCAGGCACTCTGTATAATAGAGGCCATGAAGATTATGAACGAGGTCGAATCGGAATATACGGGGAAGGTAATCGCGATCCTCGTTGATAACGGTCAACCAGTCGAGTACGGGGAACCTTTGTTCCACCTGGAGGTTCAAGGTTAGAGCTTAAGGCCTCCTTTTTTCCTCCCGTGGGTCTATCCCCAACTAAAAAAATCCCTACTTTGGAGAGGCTGTTTTATGTTCAGCAAGATACTCGTCGCCAACAGAGGTGAGATAGCCTTAAGGATTATAAGGGCCTGCAAGGAGCTGGGCATAAGGACCGTGGCCGTGTACTCAGAGGCAGACAGCAACTCTATGCACGTGAGTCTTGCTGACGAGGCGGTTTGCATAGGTCCTGCCAGGGGCAGCGAGAGTTATATGAACATATCCTCCATTATAAGCACCGTCGAGGTGGCTGATGCCGAGGCCATACACCCCGGATACGGTTTTCTGGCCGAGAGCGCGGCCCTTGCCGAGGTATGCGAGAATTGCGGCATAAAGTTCATCGGCCCCTCCTCGTCCACCATGCGCCTTATGGGTAACAAGATAGAGGCAAAAAAAGAGGCGGAAAAGAGCGGTATGCCGGTCTTACAATGGTCAAAAACGGGTGTTAAAGACGAGAAGGAGGCCATGGATATCTCAAAGAAGATAGGCTTTCCGGTCTTGATAAAGGCGGCGCACGGAGGAGGCGGGAGGGGGATGAAACTGGTGCATACGCAGGCGAGCCTGGGAAGCTCCTTCCACTTGGCAAAGAGGGAAGCCTTTTCGGCCTTCGCCGACGAAGAGGTCTTTATCGAGCGGTACTGCGAACAGCCCCGCCATATAGAGATACAGATAATGGCCGATGAGCACGGAAACATCGTCCATCTCGGAGAGCGCGAGTGCTCCATACAGCGAAGACACCAGAAGATACTCGAAGAGGCGCCCTCAATGGTGGTGGATGAAAAGTTGAGGCAGCGAATGGGGGAGGCCGCCGTTAAGCTCGCTAAGTCCATAGGATATACGAACCTCGGCACGGTGGAGTTCCTCGTGGACAAGTACAAAAACTTCTACTTTATGGAGATGAACACAAGGATACAGGTCGAGCATCCTGTAACCGAGATGATAACGGGGCTCGACCTCTTGAAGGAACAGATAAGGATCGCCATGGGAGATAGGCTCCGCATCAAGCAAAGGGGGGTTGAGCTCGAAGGGCACTCCATAGAGTGCAGGATTAACGCCGAGGACCCGAAGACCTTCGTGCCCTCTCCCGGCAAGATAACCGAGCTCTACATACCGGGCGGGCCGGGGGTAAGGGTTGATACAGCAATATACTGCGGCTACAACGTGCCGAGTTATTACGACCCGCTCATAGCGAAGGTTATAGTGCACTGTGAGACGAGGGCAGAGGCTATTACGAGGCTTTCGAGGGTACTCGAGGAGTTCCATATAGCGGGGGTCAAGACCAATATACCGCTTCTGATTGAGGTTATGAAAGACCATGATTTCATCGCCGGGAATGTAAATATAGACTTTTTATCGCGATTTTCGTAAAATATTTTATTGTATTTTAGGAGTTTTAAATACGGCGACGATCGAATACTGTTGCGCATTATACGCCATGGTTAAAGGAAGTGCTTTAGAGTTGGACCGTTGGAGGATAATTAAAGACGGGCCCTGTGATGGTGCGGAGAACATGGCCGTGGACGAGGCCATTTTGAGGGCCGTATGTTCAGGGTCCGCACCGCCCACGGTGAGGCTCTACGAGTGGAAGGTCCCGACAATCTCCATCGGCTACCGGCAGAAGGCCGAACCCTTCGAAGGCTGGGGCGGGTTCCTGGTAAGAAGGATTACCGGGGGGCGTGCCATGCTTCATCATATGGAACTTACCTATTGCGTCGTATGCGGCCCGGAAAACTGGCTCTATAAAAGCGGAATACAGGGCGCCTACTGCACCATCAGTAGATGCATCGTAAAGGCCCTCGGGGAGCTGGGCGTAAAAGCCAGCTTTTCCGCCGGCAGTCGCGCCCAGCAAAGGAGCGAGGCTTGCTTCCACAGCGCCACGCGATACGAGGTCCTTGTAGACGGCAGAAAGCTCGTCGGCAGCGCCCAGAGGCGCTTTAAAGGAGGCCTTCTCCAGCACGGCTCCATACTCTTCGATGTAGACGAGACCCTTACACGTCGTCTCTTCGGCAAGCAAGTGCTCGACAGGATGAACTGGGTCAGGGCCTGCGGTCATATCGACAAAGAAGAGTTTAAAAGGATGCTTATAAAGAGGCTGGAGGAGGGTTTGAAGGTATCCTTTGAAAAGGGTCTTCTCACAACCGGAGAAGCCCGCTTCAAAGAGGCTCTTATTATAAACAGGTACGGCACAAATGAGTGGAACCTTAAAAGATCGACGCTGCCCGATACTTCCCGGGCCTTATTTGAGCGCGCATACGCCCCGCTATGAGCCCGGCATTTAATATGCGCGAACAAGAAACCTAAAAGATGGCGAAAAAAGAGAAACTTCTAGAGAGGGCCCAGAAATACATCCAGAAGGGCTATCTCGAAAAGGCCATAGGCGAGTATGAGAACCTTATCGCCATGGACCCGTCGGATATCTCCGTGCGTCTGAGGCTCGGCGACCTCTACGTCAAAACGGGAAATAAGGAAGATGCCATAAAACAATACACGGAAGTGGCAAAGGTCAGCACAAAAAAGGGCTTCTACCTTAAGGCCATCGCCGTCTATAAGCAGATCCTTAAACTCAACGATACCATATTGGACATCCATTACAGGCTCGCCGACCTTTACACCAAACAGAGGCTTTTAGCGGATGCCATA
>JAUVFY010000175.1 GCA_030594025.1 Deltaproteobacteria bacterium
ACTCGGGCCTGAGGGTCGGTCTCACCGAAGCCGCTCCGGACTGGGAATTAACTGCGGGAATAACGTTTTCTTTTTAAAGGAGGCTGCCCGTCATGGGACATAAAAACAGAATATTTTTCCATATCGTTTTTATCTTTTTTATTTTTGCGATGGCCATTTCCGGATGTGGTCGAAAGACTGTCGGCGAAGTTGTAGTTTATGTTTCAGAAGACCAGGTTTTTTCCGAACCCATACTGAGGGATTTTGAAATGGATACCGGGATAAAGGTGAAGGCCGTCTATGATACGGAGGAAACGAAAAGTACGGGCGCCATGAACCGTCTTATTGCGGAGAAGAAAAACCCCCAGGCTGACGTCTACTGGGCGAACGAACCGATAAGGGCGATCGTTTTGAAGCAGAAGGGAATATCCGCCCCCTATTTTTCTCCCGTCGCAGAGGGCATCCCCGCCCGTTTCAAGGACCCCGAGGGGTATTGGACCGGATTTTCCACAAGGGCGAGGGTTTTTGTGGTAAGCGCCGAGGATGAAGCGCCGGAGTCCATTTCAGATTATACTGACGAGAAATGGAGGGATAAAAGCGTTATTGCAAACCCGCTTTTCGGAACGACCACGGCCTGGGTAGCTTCCCTTTTTACCGTCTGGGGTGATGAGAGGGCAAAAGAATTCATGGAAAAGATGAAGGCCAACGGTGTCAAACTCTCGACAAGCAACGGAGAATCAACCACCCTCGTTGTGAACAAGGAATTCGCGTTCAGCCTGGTAGACAGCGATGATTCCACCAATGCCATAAGGGACGGGAAACAGGTCATGCAGATTTACCCCGACCAGGAGGAAGGGGGTCTGGGTTGTCTTGTTCTTCCAAATGCCGTGGTGTTGATAAAAGGAGGACCCAACCCCGGAAACGGTAAAAAGTTAATGGACTATCTACTCTCCCCTGAGACAGAGCGTAAACTGGCATTTGCCGACAGCGCCCAGATCCCCTTGCACGAGGGTGTCGAGACCCCGCCCGACGTACCGAGGATAGAAGAGATTAAGACCATGGATGTTGACTATGAAAAAGTGGCCGGGAAACTTCAGGAAATCCAGCCATATCTTAAGCAGTGGGCCGGATACTAAATGGCAAAGAAATATACCCTTTTAACAGCTATTGTTTTATTGGTCGTAATCGGGCTTGCCCCTGTCATAGCGATGTTCGTCAAGTCCCTGTTTATTGGGGGCGAGCTTTCCCTGGAAAGTTACAGCATATTGTTTCAAACGAAGAGGCAGTGGCAGCTGTTATTTAACAGTCTCGCCCTGGCAGGCACCACGACTTTTATAACGGTTTTATTGGGCGTCCCCCTGGGCACCCTTTTTGCGAAAACCGACCTCCCGCTTAAAAGGCTCTTTATAATACTCTTCGTAATCCCCTTGATTATCCCGCCCTATCTCCTGGCCATCGCCTGGTTTTATTGCCTGGGCCGTTCCGGGATTGCGGCGGACATTTTCGGCGCTGAGACGGGCGTTCTTACATCGCAGTTTCTTTTCGGCTTCCCGGGCACCGTTTTCGTGATGGTATCGACGCTCCTTCCGGTAGTCATCATCCTTGTGACGACCTATTTGCGCATGGTCAACCCCAAGCTCGAAGAGGCCGCAAAACTTTCTGCGGGATGGCCCCTGGTTTTAAAAAGGATTTCCATCCCGGTTATAGCCCCGGGCATCTTCCTGTCGGCGCTGGTCGTTTTCATCCTCACCCTCGGCGAGTTCGGAGTGCCGTCCTCACTACGTTTCGCCGTTTTCCCGGTGGAGTCATTCATCCAGTTTTCGGCATTTTACAATTTCAACGCGGCTACAGCCGCGGCCATACCCCTGGGAGTGATTACGCTCATCGTCCTGGTCGTAGAACGGTTGTTCCTGCGCAAGAGGACGGCTCAGTTCACGTTAACCGGAGAGCGGATAATAACGGTGCCTCTCGGAAAGGCCAGGCCGTTCATATTCGCGGCCGTAAGCGCGCTCGTTTTCACCTTCGTTATAGTCCCCATCGGGGTGCTGCTTATAAAATCATTTTCTCTCCAGGCTTACGATGAGGCTTTTGCCCGCTCCATGGACAGCATTTTCCGAAGTTTACTCTATGCCTCGATCGGTGCGACCCTCCTTGTCGCATTCGGGTTTCTTCTGGGTTATCTCCTCGAGCGCAAGGCCCTTCGTTTCTCCTATGCCGCGGACTCGATAGCGATTTTTCTCTTTGCCTTGCCGGGTTCCGTAATCGGCATCGGCCTGGTCGGCCTGTGGAACACACCGGCAACGAACGTCATATATGCTTCGGTCGCAATTATTTTGTTCGGCTACATCGCCAAATACACGGCACTGGGGGAAAGGATCATGGCAGCGACCTTTTCCCAGGTCCCGCGCTCGATGGAAGAGGCGGCGCAGATCGCCGGGGCCGGCTGGTTCATGAGATTAACGGGCATCTTAATCCCCCTTGCAAAAAGAGGCATAATCGCCACATGGCTTGTGGGGTTTATCTTCTGCCTGAGGGACCTCGACATAACGATGATGGTCTACCCGCCGGCCCATGACACCCTCCCGGTGCGCATCTTTACCCTTATGGCTAACAGCCCCGAAGAGACCATCGCCGCCCTGTCCGTCATTATGGTGGTCATCACCCTGGTCCCTCTCGGCGTGCTGGGGCTCATTACAAAATATACGAGGTGAACCGTGATTGTAAAAGTTGAAAACGTCTTCAAGTCTTACGACGAGGTTGCGGCCGTCAAGGGTGTTTCTCTGGACATCGACAAGGGTGAAAGGGTCGTAATCCTGGGTCCGTCCGGGTGCGGGAAGACCACCCTTTTAAGGATGATAGCCGGGTTCATCGTGCCCGACAGGGGAAGTATCGGCATAGACGGTCTTACCGTGGCAGAGGACTCTAAATTGCTCGTGGCCCCTGAAAACAGAAAAATCGGGATGGTCTTCCAGGACCTTGCCCTGTGGCCCCATATGAGTGTCTACGGGAACCTCGAGTTCGGATTAAAGGCAAAAAAGGTGGCAAAAGATGAACGGGCTGAACGTATCCACGGG
>JAUVFY010000229.1 GCA_030594025.1 Deltaproteobacteria bacterium
GGTCGGCTACGTGGGCCGGTATGGCCGGCGAGGACGGCCGGGTCACCGAACCGCTCGTCGAGCTCTACAGGGACCTTGCAAGGGGCGGGGTGGGGCTCATCATAACCGGCTACGCCTATGTTACGAAGAGGGGGAAGGCGAGCCCGCGGATGTTAGGCTGTGACGACGACGCATTGGTTCCGGGATTGAGGTGGCTCGTGGAGGCCGTAAAGCACGAGGGGGGAAAGATATGTCTCCAGATAGCGCACGGGGGCGCGCAAATCATGTATGACACGGGCCTGCCTCCCAGGGCGCCCTCAGCCGTAAAGGAGAGGGCCACCGGGAACGAGCCCCATGAGATGACACTCGAGGATATAAGGCAAACGGTCGCAGATTTTGCGGAGGCCGCAAGGAGGGCCAAGGAGGCGGGCTTTGACGCAGTTGAGATCCATGCCGCGCACGGCTACCTGCTTTCCGAGTTTCTATCTCCTTACTCCAACAGGAGAACCGACGCCTACGGCGGGCCCATCGAGAACAGGGCACGGATAATATTCGAAGTCTACCAGGCGATAAGGGCTCGGGTCGGGGGTGACTATCCGGTGATTATAAAGATAAATTCGGCTGATTTTGACGAGGTGGGACTTACGCCCGGGGACTCTTTATGGGTCTCACGCGAGCTTTCCTCGATGGGGATAAACGCAATCGAGCTGAGCGGAGGTATACCCGCGGCAGGAGAGCTTTCCCCGGCAAGGGAGAAGATAAACACCCCGGACAAGGAGGCATACTTCAAGAACCACGCAAAAGAGCTCAAGCCGGAGATAAAATGCCCACTGGTCCTCGTCGGCGGGCTCCGTTCCATCGAGGTCATGGAGGAGGCCTTCACAGAGGGTGTGGCGGATTTTTTCAGCCTCGCAAGGCCGCTCATTACAGAACCCGGGCTCATAAACAGGTGGCGCTCGGGGAACAGGAAGCGGGCCAGGTGCATCTCATGCAACAAATGCATAACCGCGGCTGTTGAAGAGCATAGGCTCTACTGTGTCGCCTTTGCCAAGAAGGACCGCCAGTCGAAGGAAGGCTGAAAATGCGAGCCCACACTTTTTTATGCTTCGTTGTACGCCTTTTTGTTCTTACATACTCTTGCAAGATGAATATAAAACCTTCATCGGATTATAGCGGGGTGCAGCGGGGGGTATAGCTGTGGTTGCAGCGGGCGAGAGTCCAACTATAATCTACATAGGGGAATCTAAGATAAAACCCGACAGGGAGAATGAAATGCGTGTTAAAAGACTCATTGTTCCCGCCCTGATAGCCCTTCTGGCCCTTTCAGGCGCGGCCCATGCCGAGGACTTCAGAAAGGACTTCAGGGAAGCGCTCGAGGCCAGGGACAGGGATACTCTTTATTCCATCGTCGAGGAGAACAGGGAGAACATACCCGGGGAGATCAGGAGCCTCCTCGAGGAGGCCCTCAAAGCCCTTGAGGAAGAAAAAGAGCGCCTTCTGTACATGGCCGAGCTCATGGCGTCGATATACGAGGACCTTTACGGTAACGGCGAATTCCTGTACTGGATTAGGGAAAGGGTCTTTGACGAGAAGCTCTCCCCGCCCGTAAGGAGCGTCCCCCAGGGCGGGGTCCACACAATAGAGATACTCGAGTCCGCTGACACTTCCGAGAGCGTTTTCCGGCCCGACAACATCATCATAAAAAAAGGCGATACCGTAAGGTGGGTGAATAACGACACCTCGGCGCATCTTCTGGGCTCGATACCCTTTTTCGGCAAGGAGGGGCTTATAAGCCCCTTTATAGAGCCCGGGCGGACATGGGAGCATACGTTTGGAGAGACGGGCGAGTATTATTACGTGAGTTTTATCCAAAGGTCCAGGATAGGGAAGGTAAATGTTACGGTGTTCGTCGAGGAGGCGGCAATCGGAAGGTGAGTGCCGTGTTGGAGGAATCTTTTCATCAAAAGGTTATATAACTTCTTGGGAGGTATTATAATGAGTCTTAGAAGATGGGCCTTTGTTTCTGCCTTAATAGCCGTTGTAGCTTTAGCCGGCGCTGGCTACGCCCAGGAGTCCACGATTGTCAGGGATTTTGCAGATGCCCTTAAGGCCAAAGACGAATACAGAATGTATTCCATCGTGGAGAAGAACAGGGACAGTATACCGGGCGAAATTAAAACTATCCTCGAGGACGCCCACAAGGCCGAGGGGGAAGCTAAGGAGAGCCTTCTTTTTATGGTCGAGGTCATGGCAAACGTGTACAAAGACATCTCGGGCGATATAGAGTTCTTTAAGCGCACAA
>JAUVFY010000126.1 GCA_030594025.1 Deltaproteobacteria bacterium
AAGGGGGGCAAGGGGGGCGAGGGGGGCAAGGGGGGCGAGGTCGAGGCCCTCGCGGTCTTTGACCCCTACTTCCACCAAGTGGCCTTCAGGAACATAGCCGGAGCGCTCTCCGAGGAGGCTGCAAGGCTCTTCAAGTTCACCGAGCAGGAAAAGCTCCACGACGAGATAATAGACAGCGGGCTCGCCCGGCTCTACGAATCCTATCTCGAAAGGGCCTGCGAGGTCGCAAAAGAGCTGGGTGTGGAGATAAAAACCACGCTTCTCGCCGGGAAGGCCTTCAATGAAATACTGAAACACCTCCGGAAAGAGAAGGCCTCGTTCGTTGTCCTCGGGCGCTTCGGCATGCACAGGGTAGCCGGGTCCCCGATGGGCACCACGGCGGAGAACGTCCTGAGGGCGGCAGCCGCCACGAACGTCTTTATCTCGAACCGGGAGGTAAACGTCTTTGAAAGGAAAGAGGCCGCAGAGGGAAAAAAAGGGTTCAAGTTCAACTGGACCGAAGGCGCGTTAAAGAGGCTCGAAAAGATACCCCCTCTTGTTAGAGGCATGGCCTTGATGGCCATCGAGGAACACGCGGCCGCGAAGGGGACCGAAGAGATTACCGAAGAGCTCCTGGACGAGGTCAAAAAGCGCTTCGGCATGTAAGGCCGGAGCCCGATTTTAATTTTTCAATTTTTTAATTTAGAAGTGAATTTAGGCTGTTGGGGCTTCATGATTTCCTCCTTGTATCAAGTATATAATCACCAATTTTACATTCGCTTAACGAACGAGGGGCAGGGCCTGAGACAGCCCTTTTTTAAATTGCCCGCCCTTAAGCGCTTTTTCCAGGCCCCTGGCCGAAGCCCTTGCGGATAAATACCATTCCTGATATCATAATATATAGAGTGATTTTGGATAAAAAAGGGGTTATCCAGTGAAAAAACTTGTTTTAGTTACCGTATCTTTTGCCCTCTTTTTCGGCCTTTCAGCCCTGCCGGCCCAGGAGCTGGACCCCAGGGACGTACCGAAGATTACGGTCCATGAGTTGAAAAAGAAGCTCGACAAGGCAGAGAAGGTGATAGTGCTCGATATGCGTGTCGGGGGCGACTATACAAAGAGCAAGTTCAGGATAAAGGGCGACGTAAGGATGCCGCTACAGGCCGTGGGCATGAGGGCCAAAGAGCTCCCCATGGGCTATGAGCTCGTCACCTACTGTACGTGACCTGACGAGGCCTCGAGCTCCCGTGGGGCGCTCAAACTGATGGAAAAGGGTTTTCCGCGAGTCTACGCTCTGAAGGGCGGCTTTAATGCCTGGCTCAGGGCGGGCTATCCGGTCGTGCCCAAATAGTTTTTTTAACGGATGCTATCAGGTCCCCCCTTTATTAAGGGGGGATTTTTTTGCTCGAAAGATGTCAGGGGCTTTATTCTCCCCCCTTATTCGCCACCCTTATTCACCTCCCTTATTCGCCAGACGACCAGGCCCTACGGAAATCCGGATAGAGTGTAAGCCCCCCGCAGGCGTAAATCGTCTGTCCTGTGATATAGGACGCGTCGCGAGAGGCGAGGAACGCAAAGACCGCCGCGACCTCTTCGGCCGTGCCCGCTCTACCCATGGGTATGTGGGCCTCGACCTCTTTTCTCTGATCGGGCTCGTCTATCCATGCCCTGTTTATGGGGGTTACGATGGCCCCCGGGCCCACGGCGTTTATGCGTATGCCTTTGTCCGCGTATTCGAGGGCCAGGGTCCTGGTGAGGTTCGCCATGCCGGATTTACTTATGGCGTAGCTCAGGTATTTGGGCTTGGGGATTGTCTGGTGGACGCTCGAGTTGTTTATTATGGTCCCGCCGCCCTCGCGTGAGAGGAAGTGCCTTATCGCCTCCCTCGAGCAGAGGTAAGCCCCCCTTAGGTTTACGGCCAGGACCCTGTCGAAGTCCTCGAGTGCGGTCTCGTGGCTCGCACCCGCCTTCTGGATGCCGGCGTTATTGACGAGTATATCGAGCCTGCCCCATTTGCCTATGACCTCGGAGAACATTTTCTTGACCTGGTCCTCTTTGGATACGTCGGCCTGTACGAGCATGTCCTTGCAGCCGCACTGCCTTACGGTACGGAAGGCCTCGTGGACGAGTGTTTCGGTCGCCTCTGCCTCGTCCGGGGTCTTAAGGTAATTTATGGCCACGTTGGCCCCTTCCTGGGCGAACCTTACGGCAATGGCCTGACCGATGCCGGTTGAGCTTCCGGTTACCAGTGCGTTTTTGCCTTCAAGCCTCTTCACTTTTCATCACCTCCTGGAGGCACTTTCAAAGTATCAAAATTGCAATTATACCGACAGTCTTTATCCATCTTCTCGTGGTTCAGTTTTGCACACAGGGGACAATGCAGAAACGAGATTTTCTTGTGGATAGCTACGGCGATGAGGCTGCCCAGAACCGGGGCGATGATGTATAGCCAGAGATAGGAAAAATTCGAGGCAGCTATGGCGGGGCCGATCGACCGGGCAGGGTTGAGACTCGTGCCTGATACGGGTGCCGTAAGGAAGACAAGCGTTGCGATTAAAAGGCCCACGGCGATGCCCGCGAACCTGGTAAGAGTCCGGCTGTGGAGAAAATAAAATATCAGACTTATTAGAAGAAAAGTTATAAAGACCTCGACAGAGAAAACAAGAACAATCGGATACCCCTGGCCCGGTAAAGTCATGCCCACGTTGGCTTCCAGTGCGTTATCCGACCACGCCACCAAGGCCAGGACTGCCGCGATAATGCTGCCGAGCATCTGCATGGAGGAGAATGCCGCAAAATCAACGACCCCCAATTTTTTTTCAAGGAGGAAGGCCAAACTTACGGCGGGGTTGAGGTGCGCTCCGCTTATCCTTCCGACAGGAGAATAAACGACCAGTGTCGCACCGCTGGCAAAGAGAAACCCCGTGAGAAGCAACCTGACGGGGAAGGAAGGTACCGCCTCCTGCATTGTCTGCGTGCCGAAGTTGAGAACAATTGCCGATATGCCGATAAACATCATCGCAAAGGTCCCTATGAATTCAGAGAAGTAATATTTAACCCGTAGATTCATGATAATACTTTTTTCCATTTACTTCTCGGCTTTCTCGCTCGCCGGTTCGGGACTCTCCTTTAGGTGTGGAAAGATGTTGCGCAAAGAAAAGAGGTCCCTTTTTTCAATCCAGTAAGGCATAAGGAAAAACAGAACGACCATCGCCAGGCCCCCCGCGATGGTCATGCCTTTTGCTGGGGCAAATACCCAAACGGAACCGAAGTAGTTGTAGGCGAACGTGACCGGGATCATCCCGAAAAGTGTTGCAAGGGAGAACCTTCCAAGCGAGATCTTCGTAAGCCCGGCACCATAGCTGACTATATCAAAGGAAATGAACGGGATGAGGCGAGAGAAGAATATGACCTTCGTAAGCAGCCTGTCGGAGCAGGCCGTGCAGAAGTTGATGTGACCGCTTATGAACCTCTCTATGAGCTCCCTTCCCAGGAGTCGTGCGATAAAGAAACTTACCACCGCCCCTGCCAGGGCCCCGGCTACAGAGTAAAGGGTCCCCAGAAGGGGGCCGAAAAACCCCCCCGCGGCGATGTTCAAGGGCAGGCTGGGGATGGGACTCACTACCACGGCAACGGCCATTATAGCCATGTACACTACCGGGGCGAGCCCATTCGTGGTCGCAAGCCAGTCCTTTATCCGCTCGGGATTGAAATACGACTCGATATCCCAGAAAAACTGGAGTGTAAAAAGACTCACGACGAGAACGCCCAGGAGGACTATCTTTAAAAGAGGGCTTTTTTTAAAGGACAATTTCTCTACCCCGGGCTCTGAATCTCCGGTCATTAAGCCATGAAGCAAGTATTAGGCAATAAGGCCTTGAAACCCTTTTTAAATCACCGGTTTTTCTAAAAAACAGGTTTTGACTTTCACAGAAGAGTATTGTATATACAATCAATGTTGTCAATAGATGGTCTCGGGGCCGGCCCCTTGTGTGCCAGGTCGTTGTTAATTTTAGCGCAATAAGGTATAGTAAAAGTGTAAGCAAACGAACCGTCCCGGAAGTAAGTGGCAGGGCAAAGGGCGTTATCGTAATAGCCCTTAAGACAAAGGAGATTCTCAAGATGCGTACAATCAAGTCATTGCTTGCAGGAGCTCTGTTTTTGATTACTCTTCTTGCCTCGCACGGGGCTTACGGTGACATCAACACGGAGCTTAGGACCGCCGCGTATGACGGCGACACGGAGAGCGTTGCGAGCTTGCTCGAAAAGGGCGCGGACGTGAACGCGAGGGATTTTGACGGCGTTTCCGCCTTGATGTTCGCCGCGCTGAACGGCTACACGGATACCGTGAGGGCCCTCTTGGCCGGCGGCGCCGAGGTGGACGCGAAAGACAAATACAATAAGACAGCGCTTCTGTGGGCGGCAGAGGGCGGCCATACGG
>JAUVFY010000168.1 GCA_030594025.1 Deltaproteobacteria bacterium
CCTGAGCCGGCCACGATTCTTACCCTTGCGACCGAGGTCTTGCGCCTTCCTACAGCGCCGTATACGCCTTCTTGTGCCAAAAAATCCTCCTTAAAGTAAAAAAACTAAAAAACTAAAAAAACCTAAACGGCAAGGCTCTCCGGAAGAGCCTCGGGCGACTGCGCCCTGTGGGGGTGGTTCTCTCCCTTATATACCTTGAGCTTTTTAAGCATCGCCCTTCCAAGGCTCCCCTTGGGGAGCATCCCCCATACGGCCTTCCGTACCGCCTCTTCGGGTTTTTCACTGAGGAGCTTCCCCAGGGAAACGGCCTTGAGCCCGCCCGGGTAGTTGCTGTGACTGTAATAGGTCTTATCCAAGAGTTTCTTCCCGGTTACGCTTATCTTTTCAGCGTTTATCACAATAACGAAGTCCCCTGTGTCGAGGCTCGGGGTGTAGATGGGCTTGTGCTTCCCCCTGAGAACGACCGCAACGGTAGAAGCAAGCCTGCCCAGGGTCTTGCCCTCAGCGTCCACAACGTACCACTTTTTCTTTATTTCGTTAGCTCTGGGAAGATACGTCTTCATCTTAAACACTTCTCCGCCGGAATTCAACTCCACCCCTGAAAGACCACTATTTATAAGCAAATTTTCTTGCATGGTGGAATATAGAAATGTAAAAGATTTTCGCAATTTTGTCAAGGAATTTATCTGTTCCGGACAAAAAAGGTTGAAAAAAATTGTGGTTCTGGTAAGTTTAACGTCGTTACTTTACTTAAATACCCGGTTTCCCGGGTTTTCACGATTTTCGGGAGTAATGGATGGCAAAGGACCTTATCCTTGAGATAGGCACCGAGGAGCTGCCCGCGGATTTCATCCCAGGCGCCCTTTCGAGCCTCGAAAGGCTCTTCCGAAAGGGCCTCGAAGAAAAACGCCTCACCTTCAAGGGGCTTCGCACCCTGGGTACTCCGAGGAGGCTCACCGTAATCGTGGAAGGGCTCGACGAGAAGCAAAAAGACGCCACGAGAGAGGCAAAAGGGCCGGCCCTGAAGGCGGCCTTTGACTCCAAAGGTGCCCCCACGAACGCACTTCTGGGTTTTGCCCGCTCCCAGGGGATAAAGGTCGAAGATCTGAAGACCGTGAAGACCGAAAAGGGCGAATACCTGTTTGCAATGAAAAAGGTCAAAGGCGAGAGGACCAAAAAGATTCTGCCCGAAACCCTCAAAGCGATCGTCTCTTCGGTTTCGTTTCCCAAGGCCATGCGCTGGTCAGACCATGAGGTCAGCTTTGCAAGGCCCGTACACTGGATACTCGCCCTTTACGGAAGGGAGTCCGTGCGCTTCAACTTCGGACACATAACCAGCGGGCCATACACCTTTGGCCACAGGTTCCTGGGCGCACGGGGCAGGGCTCAGCTGAGACCCCGCCCGATAAAGGTAAAGGGCGTGAAGGAATACCTTAAAAAGCTCGAGTCCGCAAACGTAATCGTGGACCCGGAGGAGCGTAAAAAGACCATAAGCGAAGGGATCGAAAATGAGGCAAAAGCCGTGGGTGGCAGCGTCCTTTCCGACCCGGAGCTCCTCGAAGAGGTCGCAAACCTCGTAGAATACCCGGCGGTCATAATGGGCTCCTTTGAAGGCCATTTTCTAAAGCTCCCGAAGGAGGTCGTCATAAACGCCATGCGCGAGCACCAGAGGTACTTCTCTGTCGTCCGGAGCGACGGCACGCTGCTTCCGTACTTTATAACCGTGGCCAACACGCCGGCAAAGGAGCCGGACGTTGTCGTAAAGGGTAACGAACGGGTGCTCAAGGCGCGCCTTAACGATGCGAAGTTCTATTTCGAAAAGGACACCGAGGTACCCCTTGCCCAAAGGGTGGAAGAGCTGAGGGGCGTGGTGTTCCAGGCGAAGCTCGGGACCTCTTTTGAAAAGATTCTCAGGTTTACGGAGATCGCCCTTTACACGGGCAAAACGATCGGTTACTCGGACCCCGTTGACGTAAGCGAGAATTTCGAAGACTTCCTCCTCGACAAGTACAACCCCTCCCGCTACGAAAAGGCCGGCACCGACCCCCGCCATTACCAAAAGCTCATCCTCGGCAGGGCCGCGATGCTCTCGAAGGCAGACCTCACCTCGGGCATGGTGGGAGAGTTCCCCAACCTCCAGGGTGTGATGGGTAGAGAATATGCAAGGCTCGCCAAAGAGGCCCCGGAGGTAAGTGAGGCGATCTACGAGCACTACCTGCCGCTTTCGGCCGGGGGTGAACTCCCCGGGGGCATACCCGGAGCGATAATAAGCATCTCCGACAGGCTCGACACCATCGTCGGATGCTTCGGTGTGGGACTTGTGCCCACCGGGGCCCACGACCCCTATGCGCTCAGGCGGCATTCACTTGCCATTATCGCGATAGTGCTGGAAAAGGGTTTTATCTGCCCCATTGACGAGCTCCTCGATAAATCCCTGGCGCTACTCGGAGAAAAACTTACCAGGCCT
The DNA here is from genome assembly GCA_030594025.1 of Deltaproteobacteria bacterium. Classification (GTDB taxonomy): domain Bacteria; phylum Desulfobacterota; class GWC2-55-46; order GWC2-55-46; family JAUVFY01; genus JAUVFY01. Next base: position 2,468 of record JAUVFY010000168.1, read on the forward strand.
GAAAAGGAGGTAAAAAAGGACGTCCTCGCATTTTTCAGGGAACGCCTTAAAAACCAGCTCCTCACGCAGGGGCTTTCCCATGACGCCATAGAGGCGGTGCTTTCGGCCCCGTGGTACGACCTCGTGGACAGTGTAAAGAGGGTAAAGGCCCTCGAGGGCTTCAAAAAACACCCCGCATGTGCGAGCCTCGTCGTGGCCTTCAAGCGTGTGTCCAATATTTTGAAGGGCTTCGAATTCACTGACGAAAGGCCCGAGGTAAAACTCTTCGCAGACCCGCATGAGAAGGCCCTTTTTGATGCGAGCGAAAAGATAGCCCCGGAGATAAAGGCCCACTGGGACAAAGGCGACTACGAGAAGGTCTTCACAACACTCGCCTCGATAAAGGAGACCATCGATACCTTCTTCGACAAGGTCATGGTAATGGTGGATGACGAAAAGCTCAAGAAAAACCGCCTCATACTCCTTCACTCGGTAAGGGGCCTTTACTACCAGATAGCGGACCTTTCGAAACTCGTGGTATGACCCCCTCACCCCCTCACCCCCCCCTCCCGCACTTAGAATTCTCTGCTATACTTTATTCATCAACACCCCCGGTCCATGATATTGATGCGTTTATAATCCAAGGGCAACCAACGGCCCGGCCCTTTTTATCTCTTTTAAAATTTTTTAAAGTCTTTTAAGGTTTTTTAAAGTAGCGCGATCAGGCCCCTTTCTCTTCGCAATAATTGATTTTACGAATTCATATGAATTACGGTAGCAAACCTGAAAATCCGGGAGGAGGTCTTAGATGAAAAAGCTATTGCACATTATCGCCACACCGCGGGGTGATGAGTCAAGGAC
>JAUVFY010000086.1 GCA_030594025.1 Deltaproteobacteria bacterium
CGGCGACTGAAAACGTACCCATGTGCCAGGATACGGGCCTGGCCGTTTTTTTTATTGACGTCGGTAGGGAGGTCTCCGTCGACGGTTGATTTGAGGACGCTGTAAACGAGGGCGTTCGCCGGGGCTATGAAGAGGGTTACCTGAGAAAATCCCTCTGCCATCCCATTAAGAGGGAAAACACAGGGGACAATACCCCGGCCGTCATACATACGAGGTTGACCGAAGGCGACAGGGTAAGGATAAAGATAGCGCCCAAGGGGGCCGGGAGCGAGAACATGAGCAGGCTTACGATGCTCAAGCCGGCCCAGGGTATCGGTGGTATAAAGGACTTCGTCGTTGAGACGGTAAAAAAAGCTGGAGGAAACCCCTGCCCGCCGATCGTGGTAGGGGTGGGCATAGGAGGTAACTTCGAGCTTTCGGCGATACTTGCGAAAAAGGCGCTTTTAAGACCGGTGGGCAGCCCGAACCCGGACAGGGAACTGGGGGCCCTGGAACAGGAGCTCCTCGAGGCTGTAAACAGGCTCGGCATAGGCCCCATGGGCTTCGGGGGTACGATAACGGCCCTTTCGGTACACGTGGAGACCAGCCCTTGCCATATCGCAAGCCTCCCTGTAGCAGTAAACATTCAGTGTCACGCTGACAGGCACAAGGAAGTAGTAATATAGGGTTATCGGTTTTCAGCTTAACAAAAAAGCCCGGTAACCGATTGCATATTATTTTTTATGAGCGAGCCGACGAGGATAACCCCGCCCCTTACCGAGAAAGACGTGGAGAGGTTGAGGGCAGGGGACAGGGTCTTGATAACAGGGGTGCTTTATACCGCGAGGGATGCAGCCCACAAGAGGCTCGTGGAGCTCGTAGACAGGGGAGCGGAGCTTCCCTTTGACCCGGAGGGCCAGATAATATACTACGTGGGGCCCACGCCCGCAAAGCCCGGCTCTCAAATAGGCTCGGCCGGTCCCACGACGAGCGGGAGGATGGACGTATACACGCCGAAGCTTTTGGGCCTGGGCATAAAGGTCACCATCGGCAAGGGCCAGCGCTCCGAAGAGGTCGTAGAGGCGATGAAGAAGTACAGGGCAGTCTACATGGCCGCCGTGGGCGGGGCCGCCGCACTTCTGGCAAAGACAATTAAAAAGGCCGAGGTAATAGCATACGAGGACCTGGGGGCCGAGGCCATAAGAAGGCTCGAAGTCGAAGACTTCCCGGCCATCGTGGTAAACGACGTTTTGGGAGGAGACCTTTTCAAGATCGGCATGGAAAAGTACAGGGTTGCATGATTCGCGGTAATTACCAAAGGGATTGAGCAAGAGAGGGTTAAAGTAAAGTCATGATGCATAAACTTGCAAAAGACGATATCCAAAGCGACATCCTGGGGCAGATAGAGCGCGTAAGCGGTGAGGAGCTCAACAAATGCTACCAGTGCGGTAACTGCACGGGCAGCTGTCCGGTCTCCTTTGCCATGGAAATCCCGCCGACGAAGACCATTAGAATGCTTCAGCTCGGCAGGGTCGACGATGTTCTGAAGGCCAACTCCATGTGGCTGTGCGTGAGTTGCCTTCAGTGTTATTCGAGGTGCCCCAAGGCCGTGAGCGCCGCGAATCTGTTCGAGGCCCTGAGGCAGCTGAGCCTCAGGAAGGGCGAGAGCCACGAGGAGATAAAAGATTTACCCTTCCCGTTCCTCAAGGGCGCCCCGCAGCAGGCCATCGTGAGCGGCTTCAGAAAGTTCGTAAGCTGAGGAAAACTTTTTATAAAAAGGTGCTGCGCACGGCAATTGGATAACTCGAACTCTGTAGCTAATTGGTATGTATTGCGAAGACCTATCACCTGTAAATTGCCGCACCGCAGGTGTCCTCAGACTCCTTTCAAAAATTTTTTATTGAGGGAATTGATTTGGCATGGTTTGGGGCAGGTATTTGATACATGCGTTACCTTAATTAAAAGTCTTGGGAAAGGGGTCTGGGGGATAACCCTTCTACAGAAGGGTTTCCCCCAGGAGGTTTTTAATGAAACTGACATACTATCCGGGATGCACGTTAAATACCGTTGCAAAGCAATTTGACGCTTCTGCAAAGAAGTCGGCCCTGGAGTTGGGCTTTGAGATGGACGAGCTCAGTGAGTGGAACTGCTGCGGGGCTTCTTTCCCGCTTACGCCCGACAACATAATGGGACTTTCCGCCCCTACCAAGGTTCTGGCCCAGGCGCGAAAAGCCGGCGACACGGTCATGACCCTTTGCAGCGTATGCTACAACGTCCTAAAGCGCACGAACAAGGTCATAAGGGACGATACGGACAGGAGGGACGTGGTATGTGGCTTTATAGAGGAGGACTACGACGGCAGCATCGATGTGCTGCATTTCCTCGAGGTATTAAGAGACAGGGTCGGTTTTGAAAAGGTAAAGGAGGCAGTAAAGAGGCCATTGGAGGGTCTAAAGGCCGGGGCGTATTACGGCTGCATGCTCTTGAGGCCCTTTGAGGACATGGGTATAGACAACTGCGAAGACCCCACGATATTCGAGGATCTTTTGAAGGCCCTGGGCTGCGAGCCCGTGGGGTTCCCGAACAAGATAGAGTGCTGCGGGTCGCACCTTGCACTCGGTAAGGATAACGAGGAGATAGTTACGAAGCTCTCTGGAAATGTCATGCAATCGGCCGCGGGTAGCGGTGCGGAGCTTATAGTCACGAGCTGTCCCCTCTGCCAGTATAACCTCGACGGCGCCCAGGAGAAGTTGGAAGCCTCAATGCCGGGTTACAGGCCAGTGCCCATAGTTTATTTCACACAGATACTGGGCCTTTCGCTCGGACAGTCGGAGACCGAACTGGGCCTTGATACCAGCAGGTGGGATGCAAGGCCGCTTTTAAAGGAAAAGGGCATATAGGACTGTGTTCGGAGTGTTTTAGCTAAAGCTAAAGCTAAAAGGAGTTTTAATCATGGCCAGGATAGGCGTTTTTATCTGTCAATGTGGAAAAAACATAGAGTCCACGGTCGACACCAAGAAGGTCGCCGACGAGATGGCAGAACTGCCGGGTGTGGTCTATTCGTGCAATTACAGGTTCATGTGTTCTGCGCCGGGCCAGGAGGATGTCAAAAAGGCCATAAAGAAGCATAAACTCGACGGCGTGGTGGTAGCGGCCTGCTCCCCGCACATGCACGAGAAGACCTTCAGGAGGGCGTGCGAGGCCGCGGGCGTGAACCCCTACAAGTGCGAGATGGCGAACATAAGAGAGCAGTGCTCCTGGGTCCACCACGACACCACAAAGAAGGCCGGCACAGCCAAGAGTATAGACATCACAAGGATGACCATCGAGAGGCTCAAGAAGAACAAGCCGCTTAAGAAGATAAGCATACCGGTAAATAAAAGGGCCCTCGTCATAGGCGGGGGCATAGCAGGCATACAGGCCGCACTCGACATAGCCGAGGGCGGAAGAGAGGTAATACTCGTTGAAAGGGAGCCGTCCATCGGGGGCAACATGGCCCGGCTTTCGGAGACCTTCCCCACGATGGACTGCTCGCAGTGCATCCTTACGCCCAAGATGGTCGAGGCCGAGCTCCACGACAATATAAAACTCTATACATGGTCCGAGGTGGAAAAGGTTGACGGCTACATAGGAAACTTTACCGTCCAGATAAGAAAGAAGGCCAGGTACGTGGACGAGGAACTCTGTACCGGCTGCGGCGATTGCCTCGTCAAGTGTCCGTTCAAGGCGCCGAGCGAGTTCGAGATGGGACTTGCCACAAGGAAGGTAATCTACACTCCCTTCCCGCAGGCCGTTCCCAACATCCCTGTAATCGACGCCGCCAGGTGCCCGAAGATACAGAAGGGTAAGTGCGGCATATGCGAGAAGGTCTGCGGCCCCGGGGCGATAGACTATGAGCAGACCGACCAGATAGTTACCGAGGAGGTGGGCGCGATAGTCGTGGCCACCGGTTACCAGGTAATGCCCACCGCACGCTTCGGCGAGTACGGGGCCGGAAAGATTAAGGACGTTATAACGGGGCTCCATTTCGAAAGGCTCGCCTCGTCTGCCGGGCCCACGGGGGGAGAGATAAGGAGGCCCTCGGACGACAAGGTCCCGGACAGTGTTGTCTTCATACAGTGCTCGGGCTCGAGGGACGAGGCAAAGGGGGTTGCCTACTGCTCGAAGATATGCTGCATGTACACGGCCAAGCACACGATGCTCTATAAGCACAAGGTCCCCGACGGCCAGGCATATGTATTCTACATGGACATCCGTGCCGGGGGCAAAAGATACGAGGAGTTCACGAGGAGGGCCATAGAGAAAGAGGGCGCGATGTATCTGAGGGGTCGAGTATCAAGGGTTTACGAGCGGGACGGAAAGGTCATCGTACAGGGCGCAGATACCCTGAGCGGGGACCAGATCGAGATAGAGGCCGAAATGGTCGTACTCGCATCCGCCGTGGTGTCGAGAACCGGCGCGGACCAGCTGGCTCAGAAGCTCGGCATAAGCTATGACAGGTACAAGTTCTTTAACGAATACCATCCCAAGCTCAAGCCCGTGGAGACCGTAACGGGCGGTATCTTTCTTGCCGGCACGTGCATGGGACCCATGGACATACCAGACGCCGTGAGCATGGGTAGCGCGGTCGCGGGCAAGGTCCTGGGGCTCTTCTCGGCAGAGGAGATGGCCAGGGAGCCCATAACCGCGAGTGTGAACACCATGATATGCAATGCCTGCTGGGACTGTGTGGTTGCCTGCCCTTATACGGCAATTGAAAAGGAAGAGGTCAGAAACAAGAAGGGTGAGATAGTCAGGGTAAACGCGAAGGTAAACGACGGGCTCTGCCAGGGCTGTGGGGTGTGCGTGGCCGCATGCAGGTCAAAGGCCATAGACCTTGCGGGCTACACGGACGAGCAGGTCTACGCAGCGATAAGCGTATTCTAAGAAGAAGGATTTTAATGAAATGGAAAAAGCCGTAAAAGAGACCGACGAGAAACTGGCCGAAGAGAAGCAGCCCGGGGCTGCTGCCTGGGAGCCGAAGATAATGGCCTTTGTCTGCAACTGGTGCACCTACGCGGGGGCGGACCTCGCGGGCACATCACGGATGGAGTACAGGCCGAACGTGAGGATTGTGAAGCTCCCCTGCACCGGAAGGATAGACCCGCTCTTCATAATAAAGGCCTTTGAGAACGGTGCCGACGGAGTTTTGGTTTCGGGCTGCCATCCGGGCGACTGCCACTACACGGCCGGCAATTACCACGCACGGAGAAGGTGGATAGGGTTTAAGAGCCTTATGGAGTTCGTGGGCCTGGACATGAGAAGGCTCCACTTTTCCTGGGTCTCGGCCTCAGAGGCCATAAAGTGGGTTGACCTCATAAACTCGATAACAGACGATATAAAAAAACTCGGACCCTTTATGGAGTACAGGGGGTTGAAGTAAAAAGATGAGTAAAAATAAGGAAGGAAGGCGAAGTTGGGAAAGATAAAAACAATTACCGCGGATCTTATAAGGGACGACGACGGGGGTTACAGTGTCTTCTGTCCCGAGCTGGATATATCGGCCCGGGGCCGCAGCATGGAGGACGCCTTCGATAAATTCGAAGAGGCCGTGAGGGACTTTCTCGACGGGCACGACAAAGGCAGGTACCTTCATTAGTTCGAGTTCAAGTAAAAAAGGAAAGAAGAAATGGAACAGGCTTTAAGGGATAAGGCAAGGGAGCTTCTTACGTCCGGAGAGGTAAAGCTCGTAATAGGCTGGGGCTGGAACTCGAAGAAGACCCACACCACGCCCGTTTTTATAACGAGGCCCGAGGATGCGGACCGACTCGTCTTTAACGAGCTTTGCGTAAACAACCTCTCGGTCTTCCTTACGAGGAAGTACCCGGACATAAAGGCCCTGGGAAGGCCGGCCATAGTGGCCAAGGGCTGCGACATAAGGTCGATCGCGGTACTTATAAGCGAGGGCCAGCTAAAGAGGGAAGACCTCTACATAATGGGCATGACATGCAACGGGACCGTTTACAGACAGGAGCTCTGGACAGGGGAGCTCACGCTGGATAACACCTCGCCCAAATGTTATACATGTGATGTAAGGAACCCGCACATAACGGACGCTACCATAGGC
>JAUVFY010000026.1 GCA_030594025.1 Deltaproteobacteria bacterium
CAGTTGTTTTTCCTCATATTCGCCTCTGTGGCGGTGGGTTCGGCGGTGGCCGTGGTCACGTTGAGAAACCCGGTCCACAGCGCCCTCGCGCTCATGGTCTGCCTGCTGCAGGTGGCATGCCTTTTCGTGCTCCTGAGGTCTCCTTTTCTTGCCGTTGTGCAGATCTTCATATACGTCGGTGCCGTCATGGTGCTCTTTCTTTTTGTGGTACTGGTGCTCGACATAAGGAAGATGGTGATGGAGACCTTCCCGTTGAGGAAGAAGGGTCTCGCTTTCTGGATAATAGTCGCCGTAGCACTCGAGGTGGAGATCGTTATTTTCATGAGCCGCTTTAACGGCGTCCAGCTTACAGGGCCGGCTACCGAGACAAAGGTGGAGACAATCGGAAAGGTTCTCTTCACCAAGTACCTCTTCCCGTTTGAGGTGGTCTCGGTGATACTTCTCGTTGCGATGGTGGGGGCCATAGTTATGACTATGACGAAAGAGAGGCGCGGCTGAGATGGTACCATTGACCTGGTACATAGCCCTCAGCGCACTCCTTTTCATGGTGGGCGTTGGAGGGGTGCTTCTAAGGAGGAACATCATAATAGTGCTCATGTCGGTGGAGCTTATCCTGAACTCCGTTAATATAAATTTCGTCGCCTTCTCCTACTATCTCCAGGACCTTACGGGACAGATATTCGCCATCTTCACGATAACCGTTGCGGCGGCCGAGATTGCCGTCGCACTGGGGATACTCATAGCGCTGGTTCGGAACAGGAACATAATAAACGTGGATGAAATCGACACCATGAGGGGTTAAGCGATGAACGAGTTGCTTTTAAGCATACCGTTTTTAAGAGACCACATACTTACTGTGGTCATATTCCTTCCCCTCCTGGGCGCAGCACTGCTCTTCTTCTTCTCCGACGAGGTGAAGATAAAGTGGTTCGCCCTCGCCGTCACTGTCGTGGACTTTATACTTGCCACTCCCCTTGTGTGCCGTTTCGACACGACCACTCATGCCTTCCAGTTCGTCGAGAGGTACGTGTGGATACCTTCATGGAATATCCATTACTACCTGGGGGTTGACGGGATAAGCGTGCTTTTCGTCTACCTCACGACCCTTGTGGGCTGGGTATGCGTTCTTGCATCGTGGACGGCGATAGAGAGGAAATTAAAAGAGTTCATGATTACGCTCCTTGTCATACAGACGGCCATGATTGGGGTCTTCTGCGCACTGGACTTCTTCCTCTTCTATCTTTTCTGGGAGGCCATGCTCATACCCATGTACCTCATTATCGGGGTCTGGGGAGGGGCCAACCGCATATACGCTGCCGTAAAGTTCTTCCTCTATACCCTTGCGGGAAGCATACTCATGCTCGTCGGTATCATAGCGTTGTATTTCGCCGCGGGCGGCACCTTCGATATACCCGAGCTCATGGAGCACAGATACAGCTTTACCTTCCAGGCCTGGCTTTTCGTGGCGTTTTTCTTTGCCTTTGCCATAAAGGTCCCCATGTTCCCGTTCCACACGTGGCTCCCAGACGCGCACGTCGAGGCACCCACGGCCGGAAGCATCATACTCGCCGCTATATTGCTCAAGATGGGTACATACGGTTTCCTGAGGTTCTCTCTACCCATGTTCCCCGATGCGTCCATTTACTTCTCACCCCATATAATAGTGCTGTCGATTATCGCCATTATCTACGGGGCCTTCCTGGCCCTTGCCCAGGAGGACATTAAAAAGCTCATCGCCTACTCGAGCGTGAGCCACATGGGTTTTATAACCCTGGGGCTGTTTATCTTTAACAAGAACGGGGTAGAGGGCGGGATCCTTCAGATGTTCAACCACGGGATTACCACGGGCGCACTGTTTCTTTGCGTGGGGATAATCTACGAGAGGACGCACTCGCGTCTTATAAAGGACTACGGCTGGGGCGCGAAGCTCGTGCCCATCTATGTGCTTTTCCTTTTCATCTTTTCCATCGCATCGCTCGGGTTCCCGGGCACGAACGGCTTTATCGGGGAACTTCTAATACTCTTCGGGGCCTTTGAAAGCTTCAAGCCCTTTGTGGTGTTCCTCCTTGCGGGGATCGCCCTGGGGGCATTCTACATGCTGTGGATGTTCGGCAGGATGACCTTCGGCGCGGAAGTCGCACACGGCGAAGGCGACGAAGGGCATGACGACGGGGGGCATAAAATATGGGACATCAACCTTAGGGAGGCCATAGCGCTCATAGCATTTGTGGTGTTCGTATTCTGGGTAGGGTTCCAGCCCGGGCCGTTTCTGGAGATAATGCACGAGTCCGTGGATAACCTTTTAACGCAGGTCGCAGGCTCAACGGACGTGGCGATTGCGTCCATCAAGTAAAAAAGTAAAAAAGTAAAAATAAGTAAAAGAAAGTAAGAAGAAAAAATGATCTTTTCATTGAAGGACATAGTGGCGATACTGCCGGAGATTACAATCGTAGCAGGGGCGTGTGTGCTGCTTCTGGCGGCCCTTCTTATCCCGAAGGGTGAGAGAAAGGACGTCATCGCCTACTTCGCGATAGGCTTTGTCGCCCTTGCGGCGATCGATACCTTGATCATAAGCGGCATGGAAAAGACGACCGTCCTCGGCGGGATGTTCGTCCTCGACGGCTACGCTTGCTTCTTCAAGTTCGTATTTTACATCGGAACCATACTTTCCATTCTTCTTTCCCTCAATTATGTGGACGAGGAGAAGATAAACGTCGAGGAATACTACATATTGATGCTCTTCAGCTTGAGCGGGATGATGGTCATCGCCTCGGGCGCGAATCTTTTGACAATATACCTCGGACTCGAGCTCATGAGCCTTCCCGTGTACGTGCTCGTGGGGTTCCTCCAGAGGGATATAAGGAGTAACGAGGCGTCCATGAAGTATATCGTGCTCGGGGCCTTTTCCTCCGGGATACTGCTTTTCGGGATATCGCTCATCTACGGCCTTACCGGCACTACCCAGCTCGTAGGCATTGCCGAGGCCCTAACCGACGCTACAGTCCACGTCCCTGTATTTGCACTCGCCGTTATAATGCTTGTCGCGGGGTTCGGCTTCAAGATAGCCGGCGTACCCTTCCACATGTGGGCCCCGGACGCCTACGAGGGGGCGCCAACGCCCATAACGGGCTTTATGTCGGTGGCGGTCAAGGCGGCGGCCTTTGCCGCTTTGCTGAGGGTCTTCATAGAGGGGCTTTCCACTGTCCAGGCGGATTGGCAGCTCGTCGTGGCCCTTGTAAGCGTTGCGAGCCTCGTCGTGGGTAACGTGGTTGCCATAGCCCAGTCCAATATAAAGAGGATGCTCGCTTACTCGAGCGTTGGGCACGCGGGCTACGCCCTTTTAGGACTCGTCGCCGGCACGGCCGAGGGTGTGTCCGGGGTGATGTTCTACATGCTCACCTATACCTTTATGAACCTCGGGGCCTTCGGGGTGGTTATAACCATGAGGAAGGGAAGCCAGATGGGTGAGAATATAGAGGACTACGCCGGGCTCGCAAAGACAAACAGGGCCCTTGCGTTAGCGATGCTCATATTCCTCTTCTCACTTGCGGGCATTCCTCCGACGGCCGGCTTCGTGGCCAAGTTCTACATATTCATGGCCCTCATTCACCAGGGTATGATACCCCTGGCCGTCATAGCAGTGCTCATGAGCGCCGTTGCGGCCTACTACTATGCAAGGATTGTTATGATTATGTACATGAGGGAGCCCGCCGGCGAGTTCGAGCTGGCCAGGTCCAGGGGGCTCGTTTATGCGCTCGTGTTGGCGGTTATCGCCGTGATTTTAATGGGAGTATACCCAACTTACTTCATAGAACTGGCCCAGAGGGCGACTTTTATAATGTAGACGAGTTGTGGAAACCATAGAATCCATAAGGCCTTTTCTCGCGGTTCTGGTCTCGGCAGTAGCCGTGGGGCTCATTGTGGCCTCGAGGAAAAAGCCCAACCTTAGGGAGGGCTGGAGCTTCGTTGCGGCGGGGATAAAGTTCCTGCTCGTTATAAGCATGGTCCCGGCTATCCTTTCGGGCCAGATAATCGAGTACACGGTATTTACCGTGCTCCCGGGCATAGAGCTCAAGTTCAGGGTTGACCCCCTGGGGCTCCTTTTCGCCATCACTGCCTCTTTCCTCTGGATAATCACAACGGTCTATAACATAGGCTACATGAGGTCTTTGAACGAGCACGCCCAGACCCGGTACTTCTCCTGTTTCGCCATCGCACTCTCTGCGGCCATCGGGGTGGCCTTCTCCGCGAACCTTTTCACGCTTTATCTTTTCTACGAGGTGCTGAGTATCTTCACCTACCCCCTTGTGGCCCACCACGAGGACGATGAGGCGTGGGAGGGGGGCAAGAAGTACCTCGTATATCTAATGGGATTTTCTAAGACCTGCCTGCTCGGTGCGGTGGTTCTGACGTACATGATTACCGGCACGCTGGACTTCCAGGAAGGCGGCATATTCACCGCTGATATGCCGGCCATGCTCGTAACCCTTACCTACATACTCTTCATCGCCGGGTTTGCAAAGGCGGCTATCATGCCTTTCCATAACTGGTTGCCTTCGGCCATGGTCGCTCCCACGCCGGTGAGCGGCCTATTACATGCCGTTGCTGTCGTGAAGGTGGGGGTATTTTCCGTTGTAAGGATAATGCTGAGTGTGTTCGGGGTGGACACCCTCGATGCCTTCAACCTTGGAATCCCCACGGCGTTTTTCGTATCCTTCACGATTATAATGGCCTCTATTATCGCCCTTACAAAGGACGACCTGAAGGCCCGGCTCGCCTATTCCACCGTGAGCCAGCTCTCGTACGTTATACTGGGGGTGGCGCTCCTTACCCCCAGCGGTATACTCGGCGGGGTACTGCATATAACGAACCACGCGTTCTCCAAGATAACGCTCTTTTTCTGCGCCGGGTCCATATTCATCGCCTCGGGATTCAAGAAGATAAGCCAGCTCGACGGCATAGGCAGGAAGATGCCCTTCACCATGGCCGCCTTTACCATAGGTGCGTTTTCCATGATAGGAGTGCCGGCGGCTGCCGGCTTTACGAGCAAGTGGTACATGGCCTTAGGCTCTCTCGAGGCGAATGAATCGGGTATACTTTTTATCCTCCTTTTGAGCACAGTACTTAACGCGGCATACTTCCTGCCCATAGTTTTCAGGGCATTTTTCAAGGAGCTTCCCGCAGGTGAACACTATCAGAATATCAAGGAGGCCCCCGGTTTTGTAATCGTGCCGATTATGATTGCGGCGATTATATCTATCATAATCGGCATATATCCTGACTACTTTGTAAGCATTATCGAGCGGATAACAGGATGAATTTTTTAGAGAAGATATTCGAATACCCGCATAGAGTTAAGATTCTCAAGGGGATCATTTATGCGGTCATGGTGGTTCTGGTCATCCTGGACTTTTTTATCCACAGGCACCATGAATTCTTCTTCTGGGATAAAATCCCGGGCTTCAGCTCTGTTTACGGGTTCATCTCCTGCGTTCTTATTATCGTCGTATCCAAGGTTCTCGGCAAGTGGTGGCTACAAAAGGGGGAGGATTACTATGATTAGGGTTAAAGGCTGCAGGGGTTTACCTGTAAAAGCGGAGGAAAGAAATGCCTGACTGGGTACATCCAGCCGCCATACTCATACTGGGCTCCGTTCTTGTCCCGTTTTTTAAAGGAAGGGTGAAGAAGGTCTATCTCCTTGTCCTTCCGGCCCTGGCGTTTTTAAGCGTCCTCACTATGAGCGAGGGTACTTACGGGGTTTACCATTTTTTGGGCCAGGAGATAACCTTCGGCCGTGTGGACAAACTGAGCCTTGCCTTCGCCTATATCTTTACCATCGTCTCTTTTATAGGGATGTGCTACGGGCTCCATGTTAGAGAAGACGGGCATCACATAGCGAGTCTTGTCTATGCAGGGAGCGCCATGGGCGTGGTCTTTGCCGGTGATTTTCTGACCCTTCTTGTATTCTGGGAATTCCTTGCCTTCTCGTCGGTGTTTTTGATTCTTTACAGGCGCACACGGGCTGCCAATAACGCGGCCTTCCGTTATATCCTGGTCCATGCCTTCAGCGGCGTATGTCTTATGGGTGGTATCTTCCTGCAGTATACCCAGACGCACAGTCTTGCCTTCAACCTTGTGGATTTAAGTGGGCTCGCAGGGGGCTTAATCATCACATCCTTCATAATTAACGCCGCCGTGCCGCCTCTCGGCGCATGGCTTCCTGACGCCTACCCGGAGGCCACGGTTACCGGGGCGGTTTTTATGACGGCCTTTACCACGAAGAGTGCTGTATATGTCCTTGCCAGGGGTTTCGCCGGGGCGGAGATACTTATCTGGCTGGGCACTATTATGGCCGTCTACGGTGTCGTGTACGCGGTCCTTGAAAACGACACAAGAAGGCTTCTTGCCTATCATATTGTAAGCCAGGTGGGTTACATGGTGGCAGCCGTGGGTATAGGCACCGAGATGGCTGTAAACGGCGCCACGGCCCATGCGTTCGCTCATATACTATATAAGGCGCTTCTTTTCATGGGTGCGGGCTCGGTCCTGTATATGACGGGCAGGAGCAAGCTCACAGAGCTCGGAGGGGTCTACAAGACCATGCCCATCACCTTTATGCTTTATATGGTGGGCGGGTTTGCAATATCCTCGGTACCCCTTTTCAGCGGATTTGTGAGCAAATCCATAGTGGTATCGGCCGCTGCAGAAAGCCATCTGCCCTGGGTCTGGCTCTTCCTTACCCTGGCCTCAGCAGGTACCTTCCTCCATACAGGGTTGAAATTGCCGTATTTCATGTTCATGGCAAAGGATGCGGGTATTAAGGCCAAGGAGCCCCCCACCAATATGCTCGTAGGGATGGGTCTTGCGGCATTCCTGTGCATATTTATCGGTGTCTATCCCAAGTTCCTCTATAATCTTCTCCCATACGCGATAGACTACAGGCCTTATACCCCTGAGCACGTGGTATGGACCCTGGAGATACTGCTTTTGACCTGGCTCGGCTTTTATATCTATATAAAGAAGCTCGGCGGGGAGTCCACGATAAGCCTTGACACTGACTGGTTCTACCGCAAGGGGGCCAGGCACTTTATGTGGGTCGCCGACAGGGCAATTGCCGCCGCCGATACCGTTGTGGGTGAGGGCTACAAAACGGTCGTTCTCGCTTCGAGCATACGGACAGCTTCAGGCAGCCTCAAGTTCGACCTCGGCATAATCGACGGCATGGTAAACGGCGTGGCCAGTACCGTTCTGAACCTTTCTTCCCGCATGCGCAGGGTCCAGACCGGGCAGCTGCAGCACTACGCGGTCGCCATCATGATAGGGCTCTTTGTGCTTCTTAACGTCGTCTTTTTCCTGTTATAATAGGACCTGCCCGCATTGAAAGGGCAAGACGCTCGACTATGCCTTGCCTTCAGGGTGTAGTGTCAGCATATGGGTGTAGCCAGAATAAAAAGTCCCGCCAAGGTAAACCTCTTTTTGAAGGTCCTCGGGAAAAGAGAGGACGGGTTCCATGATATATATACCCTAATACAACCCGTCTCCCTGTTTGACGAGATTTCCCTCGATGTGCGCGAAGGGGAAGGTATAAGTGTCGAGTGCGACCGTGAGGACGTTCCCGGGGGAAGGGAAAACCTTGCATTCCAGGCGGCGGAGCTTTTTCTCTCCGAGGCCGAATTACAAAAGGCCGTCGGCATAAAGATTAGGAAAAAGATCCCCGTTGCCGGGGGGCTCGGTGGGGGTTCCAGTAACGCGGCGGCTGTAATTATGGGTCTGGACCATGCCCTGGGGCTCGCCCTCGGCGAGTCAAGGCTCATGGAGATGGCCGAAAGGCTCGGCTCGGACGTGCCCTTTTTTATCCTCCAGGGCCCTGCCATCGCAAGCGGCAGGGGTGAGGTGCTCGAAAGGGTGGAGCTCCCACCCTTTAATTATTGCCTTGTAAACCCCGGTTTCAAGGTCTCCACGGCCTGGGCATACGGGAATTTAGACTTGACAAAAAAAGGCGAAGATAATATCCTAACATATTCAAAAGAATCGCTTAAGAAGCCCGAAAATATAAAAGAACTTCTCTTTAACGACCTCGAAGGCGTTACCTTAAGGAATCATCCGGAGATTAGCAGGATAGAGAGGATTTTAACGGGGGCCGGGGCCCTGGGGGCTCTTATGAGCGGGAGCGGCCCGACGGTCTTCGGCATTTTCCCCGATAGGGATTCGACCGAGAAGGCTTCTTTAGTGATGAAAAGCGAGCTCCCAGGGGAAGCAAGCGTTTTCACGGCAACGGGGCTTACGGGAAAAGAGCCCGTGGACTGGATTTCCGGATAAATCGTCGGGTAAAATAAAATTCCTTTAAAAACGGGGAATTAAGGAATAAAGGAAGACCCGTTCCCCTGTGCCTGTAAAAGATGGGGCGTAGCCAAGCGGTAAGGCACGGGGTTTTGGTCCCCGCATTCGGAGGTTCGAATCCTCCCGCCCCAGCCATAAAAGGTTTTTTTTTATTTTTACGGAGCAAGGCCCATGAAGAACAGGATCAGGATCTTTACAGGAAACTCCAACAGGCCCCTTGCAGAGAAGATAAGCGGCTACCTTGATGTAGAACTGGGCAAGGCGGAGGTGAGGAGTTTCAGCGATGGCGAGATTTTCGTTGACATACAGGAGAGCGTGAGGGGCATGGAGATATACGTGGTGCAGTCTATATGCACGCCCGGCAACGACAACCTGATGGAGCTGTTGATAATGCTCGATGCCCTCAAGAGGGCTTCGGCACAGTCCATAACCGCCGTAATACCCTATTACGGATATGCCAGGCAGGACAGGAAGGTAGCTCCCAGGACACCCATCACCGCAAAGCTCGTAGCAGACCTGATCGAAGTGGCCGGGGCCACGCGGGTGGTGTGCATGGACCTTCATGCCGGCCAGATCCAAGGCTTTTTCAACATCCCTGTCGACAACCTCTACGCCACACCGGTGCTCCTTAAATACATTGAGAATAAGTTCACCGACGATGTAGTCGTCGTCTCTCCCGATGCGGGGGGTGTCGAAAGGGCACGGGCATTTGCGAAAAGGCTCCATGCGGGGCTCGCCATAATAGACAAGAGGCGCCCCGCTCCCAACGTATCCGAGGTAATGAACGTGATAGGTGACGTAGAGGGCAAATCGGCCATAATCCTTGACGATATGATAGATACGGCGGGAACCGTCACGCAGGCCACCGGGGCGCTTAAAGAGCACGGTGCGGACAAGATATACGCCTGCTGTACGCACGCCGTGCTTTCAGGGCCGGCAATCGAGAGGCTCGAGAAATCAGTGATAACCGAGGTCGTGGTAACGGACACCATACCCGAGAGGGCGGAGGTAAAATCAGAAAAGCTCAAATACCTCTGTGTTGCCCCGCTCCTTGGTGAGGCCATAAAGAGGATACATTTCGGGGAGTCGGTGAGCTCGCTCTTTGTCTGAACCTGCCCCCGGAATTTTTTTAACGACGAGGAGGAAGAAGATGGAACAGTATGATCTTGCTGCTTTGATAAGAGAGGAGTTCGGCAAGGGTCCGGCCGGGAGGCTTCGCAGAAACGGTCAGCTTCCGGCGAATCTTTACGGACCTAACATCGAAAAGAACGTGCCCATAACGCTTAAGTCCAGGGAGGTGGAAAGAGCGCTCCACGGGCATGCGGGCGGTAACGTCCTTATAAAACTCGATGTCAAGGGCTTTGGGAAGAAGACCGTCATGTTCAAGGAGCTGCAGCGCCATCCCGCATCGGGCGACATCGAGCACATAGACTTGATCGAGGTCCTCATGGGCCACAAGGTCACGGTAGAAGTGCCCATCCAGATAGTTGGCAAGTCCGAGGGCGTGATCCTGGGCGGGATACTGCAGCAGGAGTCGCGCAAGATAAAGCTCGAGTGCCTACCCTCCAGCATACCCGACTCAATCGACGTGGACGTCACAGCTCTCGGCATAGGCCAGTCTCTGCACATAAAAGATATCGCCCTTCCCGGGGGTCTAACTTCCCTCGACGACCCGAAGGCAACCATAGTATCTATCGTTGCCCCCACCGTGGAGCCGGAGGTAAAGACGGCCGAGGAGGTCGAGGCGGAGTTAGCCGAGAGCTTCGAAGAGAAGCCGGAAGAGGAGGCCGCAGAGAAGCCGGAGGAGAAGGCCGGGGAGAAAAAGGAATAGTAAGGCACACTCCTCCTTTAGTCTCATTTTAAAAGGGAAAGGTTCTTATTGGTTCTTATCGTCGGACTCGGCAACCCCGGGGCCGCCTACGAGGATACAAGGCATAACGCGGGCTTTATGGTTATGGACCGTCTTACAGAGGCCCATGCCATAAAGTGCGATAGAATCGGTCCAGGCCAAAGCTTTATCTGGGGCCGGGGCGTCATTGAAGGGGTGGAAGTGGTTCTTGCCAAGCCCCTTACCTTTGTTAACAGGAGCGGGTTCGCGGTCTCGGAGCTCTTGAGGGCCCTGGACATCACCCCCGGGTCCCTGATAGTTGTATGTGACGATTGCGACCTGCCGCCGGGCCGTATAAGGATAAGAAAAAAGGGCGGTAGTGGCGGGCACAAGGGATTGGAGTCAATCATAGAATACCTCGATACCGAGGACTTCCCCAGGGTTCGCATAGGCGTCGGGAGACCCCCCGGAGGGGAAGAGGAGCTCAGGGATTACGTACTGAGCCCCTTCAACCCGGAGGAGAAGCGCGAGCTCGACGATCTACTCAAAAGGGCGGTCGCCTCGATTGAGACCATACTCGGCACGGGAATAGATCATGCCATGAACGTTTTTAATTGATGCGGCGTATGTAGTTTTTTATATGGCTTTTTACAATTCTATGTAAGCGGCGCCCCCTGGCGCAGGGTTTTCAAAAAATTTTTGTCTTCAAAATTCTAAGAAAGGAGTGACCATGGAAGGGATTACCAATTTTGCCCCGCTTCTTGCCATGGGCGGGCTCGTACTGGCCGTTTTCATATACCTGCACATAAAGAAGCAACCCGAAGGCAGCGAGACTATGAGGGAAATATCCGGGCTCATTCACGATGGGGCCATGGTATATCTCAAGAGGCAGTACAGGATACTCGCCATATTCATAGTCGTAGTCGCTGTTCTTCTCGGGGCGTTTATACACCCCTATACGGCCTTTGCCTATGTATGCGGGGCGATCTTGAGCATGCTTGCCGGGTTTTTCGGCATGAAGGCCGCAACGAAGTCTAACGTGAGGACCGCCGAAGCGGCAAACAGGTTCAAACCAGACACGGCAAAGTCCCTATCTGTTGCCTTCCTCGGCGGCTCGGTGATGGGCCTGGCTGTTGCGAGCCTCGGGCTCCTCGGAATCGGGGTCCTCTTTATAATCTTCGGAAAACCTGAGACAGCCGTTGTTATTAACGGTTTTGCCATGGGCGCCTCCACCATCGCCTTTTTTGCGAGGGTCGGGGGCGGGATTTACACCAAGACCGCGGACGTGGGCGCAGACCTCGTGGGCAAGGTCGAGGCCGGCATCCCCGAGGACGACCCGAGAAACCCCGGTGTTATCGCCGATAACGTGGGCGATAACGTGGGGGACGTGGCGGGTCTGGGTGCGGACATCTTCGAGTCCTATGTAGGCTCCATCATCGCATCGATCGCCATTGGGGCTACCGCCATGGCGGGCACCAAGGTGGCCGGGCTGGGTTCAACGACCTCTCTCATGGCCCTACCCATAGTGCTCGCGATGGTTGGTTTAGTTGCCTC
>JAUVFY010000031.1 GCA_030594025.1 Deltaproteobacteria bacterium
CGCGAAAAAATACATCGAAAAGGGCAATATGGGGGGCAAGGGCTCTGATGCGCATAAGGCCGCTGTCGTTGGAGATACCGTGGGCGACCCCTTCAAGGACACGTCCGGCCCGGCCATGAACATACTGATTAAGCTAATGAGCATAGTCTCGCTCGTTATAGCCCCCTTGCTTGTTTAATTCTTGAGGAAAACTTTTTGTAAAAAGGTGCTGCGCACGGCAATTGGTTAACTCTAACCCTGAAGCTTATCGGTACGCATTGCGAAGGCCAATCACCTTAAATTGCCGCACCGCAGGTGCCCTCAAACTCCTTTCAAAAACTTTCAGTTCTTCCTGAGTAGCCCCCCACATGGGGGGCTACTCAGGAACTAAAAGTCTTGGGATGGGGGTTTGGGGGAAACCCTTCTACAGAAGGGTTTCCCCCAATAATAAACCAATGGGGTTTAACTGTGGCATAGTGGGGCTTCCCAACGTGGGTAAGTCCACCATCTTCAACGCCATGACCGCCGCTCACGCCGCGGTCTCCAACTACCCCTTCTCGACCACAGACCAGAACGTGGGCATGGTGCCCCTTAAGGACGAGAGGCTTACGAGGCTCGCCGAGCTTGTAAAGCCCGAGAAGGTAACCGAGACCTCCGTTGAGTTCGTGGACATAGCGGGCCTTGTAAAGGGCGCGAGCCGGGGCGAGGGCCTTGGAAACCAGTTCCTGGGCCACATAAGAAACGTCGACGTGATAGCCCATATCGTTAGGTGCTTCGAAGACCCGCAGGTAGTCCATGTCGACGGCAGGGTTGACCCGCGTAGCGACATCGAGACCGTGGAAACAGAGCTGATGCTCGCTGACCTCGAAACGGTTACAAGGAGGCTCGAAAAGGAAAAAAAACTTTTAAAGGCCGGGGATAAGACGGTGGCCGCGGAGGTTCAAGCCTGCGAGGACGTTAAAGCCCTTCTGGAGGAGGGAAGGCCCGCAAGACTCGTCGGGGAGGAAAAAAAGGAGCTTTTAAGGGAGCTTAATCTACTTACCGTGAAACCGGGCATCTATGTGGCAAACGTGGGAGAGGAGGACCTTGCCGGAGAGGGGCCCCGTGCCAGCGCGGTAAGAGAGATAGCCGAGGCCGGGGGGGCCGGGTTTGTAGCCATCTGCGGCAAGATGGAGGCCGAGATAGCGGAGCTTCCGGCTGAAGAGAGAGCGGAGTTTTTAAAGGGGCTCGGGCTCAAGCAATCGGGACTCGCGAGGCTTGCACACACGACTTACAGGCTCCTGGGCTTCATAACCTTCTTTACCCTGGTCGGGAAAAAGGAGGTGAGGGCATGGACCGTAAAACAGGGCACCAGGGCCCCCCGGGCCGGTGGCGCAGTGCATACTGATTTTGAGCGGGGTTTCATAAAGGCCGAGGTCATGATGTACGAGGATTTTATCGCCCTCGGTTCCGAGGCCCATTGCAGGGAAAAAGGCCTTGTGAGGCTCGAGGGCAAGGACTATATTGTAAGGGACGGTGACATAATACACTTCAGGTTCGCCGCTTAGGGTTTTCCCCGGGAGTAGCCCCCGGGTTGGAGATCGAGCCTGGAAATTATCAACCGCAGGCGATAATATTTCTTGATTCAACTGCCACAATAGTATAAAATTCAAAAATCACTTATTAAGGGATAACACAATAAGGACCTTGCCCCTGCTCAAAGCACGGGGCGAACCCGTTTTATCGGGGAACCAGAAGGAGGGGAAGATGGAAAGACATTACGAGACCGTCTGTATCGTAAAGCCCGACATAGGCGAGGATGCCATAAAGGGGATAATAACCAGGGCCACCTCCGTCGTCGAGGACAATGACGGCAAGGACGTCCTGGTGGACGAATGGGGCAGACGCAAACTCGCCTATCCCATCCAGAAAAAGAACGAGGGCTTCTACTTTGTTATAACCTACACGAGCCCGCCCCCGGCGAACAAGGAACTGGAACGGATTTTAAAACTCAACGAGGATGTACTCCGTTACCAGACGGTAGGTCTCAAGGTGAGGGTGTCAGTGGCCGAAGAACCTGCCGCAGAAGAGGCTACTGAGAAGACTCCCGGCGAAGAGACAGAAAAAGGAGAAGGCCATGCAGAGTAGTGGTAGGAGGCCGAGCCCCAGGGGCGGTAATAGGAGGCCCGCTCGCGGCGAGGGTCCCAGGGGGCCCAGGAGGATATACCGCGCGAAGAAGGTCTGCCGTTTCTGCAAAAACCCCGAGATAAAGATAGATTACAAGGACGCAAAGGCTCTCAGGCCCTTTATAACCGAGAGGGGCAAGATTGTGCCCCGCAGGATAAGCGGCAACTGCGCGAGTCACCAGAGGGAGGTCTGCCGGGCCATAAAACGTGCAAGGAACCTGGCCATAGTTCCATTCACGGCCATTTCCATGCATATGTAGACACCGAATCATCACGCAGGAGTCATCTTTATGAGGGTAATACTTAAAGAGAACGTACCGAGCCTTGGCTCTTTCGGAGACATCGTCAAGGTTGCGGACGGTTACGCGAGGAACTATCTTATACCCAGGAACATCGCCATAGAGGCCACGAAGAGCAACCTGAGACAGTTCGAGGCCGAGCGGGTCTCCTGGGACAAAAAAGCTCAGAATATAAAAGAACAGGCCGAAAAGCTGGCCCAGGAACTCGAGCCCCTTGAGCTTAACTTCCCGAGAAAGGCCGGGGAGGAAGAAAAGATATTCGGCTCCGTCACCTCCATTGACATCGAGGAAGAACTCAAGAAAAAGGGTTTTAATCAATTAGACAAAAGGGACATCCTCCTGGATGAGCCGATAAAAAAACTCGGGGTTTACACGGTGGGGATAAAACTCCACCCCGAGGTAACCACGAATATCAAGGTCTGGGTCGTAAAGGAATAACCCACCGTGTCCGTTGACCTTTTACCGGCCTCGTTAAAATCTTTTTCTTGCCGACGGGGTTCACGGGTACGAGTAATTAATCTTTAACCCCCCTTCCTATGGCGCGTCGACTTCAACAAACAGAACCTATCCACAGGGTGCCTCCCCACAACCTCGAGGCGGAGCAGGCCGTGCTTGGCGGCATACTACTGGAAAAGGAAGCGATAGGCAAGGTCCTTGAGTTCCTCTCCGCCGATGGGTCGGATTTTTACAGCCCCGCCCACCGAGAGCTCTTTAAAGCTATGGTCTCGCTCTATGAAAAAAACGCTCCCGTGGACGCCATAACCCTTGCCGAACACTTCAAGGACTCCTCTTCGCTGGACTCCGTGGGCGGTCTCTCCTACCTCGGGATAATTTTTGAAGCCACCCCCACCGCAGCCAATATCAATTACTATACAAGGCTCGTAAGGGAGAAGTCGCTTTTGAGGAAACTCATAAGCGCTTCGACCGAGATAATCACGCGAAGCTACGAGGGAGGGGAGTCCATAGAGGACTTCATAGACGATGCGGAAAGGATAATATTCGAGGTCTCCCAGGACAAGGAAAAAAAGTCATTTTACGCCCTGAACGAGATAATAAAGGACACCTTCGAGGCCGTAGAAAAACTCTATGAGAACCAGACCCATGTAACCGGGGTGCCCACGGGCTATAAGGACATCGACAACTTAACCGCCGGGCTGCAATCCTCGGACCTCATCGTGGTTGCCGGGCGGCCGAGCATGGGAAAGACCTCTTTAGCGCTCAACATGGCCGAGTACGCCGCGGTAGAGGCCAGGTGTCCGGTAGCCATATTCTCGCTCGAGATGAGCAAGGAGCAGCTCACCCAGAGGATGCTCGCCTCCAGGGCCAGGGTGGACCTGGGGAGGCTCAGGAAGGGCTTTTTAAGGGATGAGGACTGGAACAGCCTGACAACGGCCGTGGGGACCCTCTACGAGGCCCCCATATTTATCGACGACACACCGGCCCTGACGGTACTCGATGTGAGGGCAAAGGCCAGGAGGTTGAAGGCCGAAAAGGGGCTCAAGCTCATTATAGTGGACTATCTGCAGCTTATGCGCGGAAGACGCAACTCGGACAACCGCGAGCAGGAGATATCCGAGATATCGAGGGGTCTCAAGACCCTGGCAAAGGAGCTGAGCTTGCCAGTTGTGGCACTGTCGCAGCTCTCGAGGAGGACCGAGCAGCGCGAGAGGAACAGGCCCCAGCTCTCGGACCTTCGTGAGTCCGGGGCAATCGAGCAGGATGCGGACGTTGTAATGTTCGTCTTCAGGGAGACCCTCTACAAGCCCTGTGACTGCCCCAAGGAGCTATGCACCTGCGGGGTAAGGCGGGGTGCGGAGATAATAGTGGCCAAGCAGCGTAACGGCCCCACGGACACCGTAAAGCTCACGTTCATGAACGAGTTTACGAGGTTCGAAGACCAGAGCCAGGTGGACTACGGAGACGTACACGGAGAATGGGTCGAATAAGGGGCCATGGGCCCTTTCCTTAATGGGCTCTTTCTTTAAGCCACGGGCCCCTCTCCTTAATGGGCCCTTTCCGCTGGCCATGGGCCCTTTCCGCATTTAAGCAACCCGTAAGATTATTCGTGGATAAAGTGAAGAGGTGAAGAAGTTTGCAGATGTTATTGTTTCCCTCCCGGTTGAGGGTTTTTTCAGCTATGAAATACCCGCCCACCTGGTAAAGGACGTTCAGGCAGGTAAACGCGTCCTTGTACCCTTCGGAAGACGCACAGTAACAGGCTACGTAGTAGAATTAAAAAAGACCCCCGCCGTAGAAAAACCCAGAGATATCCTCGACGTGCTCGACGGAGAACCCATCTTTGACGAAAAGAGGTTTTTGTTCTTTAAATGGCTCGCCTCGTACTATTTCGCGCCCCTGGGTGAGGTCCTCTCACTTGCCCACCCTGCCTCTGCCAACCCGATGAGTTACAGGTACTTCCGCCCTGCAGGAGAGGTGCCTGCTTCACTAAAGGGACTCAAAAGAGATGTCCTCGATGCCGTAAGAGGCGGCGTAACGCTTAAAACGCTCGTTAAAAGATTCAAGGGCAGGGCGGTACACTCTACAGTTGAGGCACTTAAAAGCCAGGGGCTTTTAACCGAAGAGGTGCGCTTAAGGGGCGGGCCGAAGGCTAAACTCGAGACCGTCGTTTCCATAGCTCCGGGCGTCTCCCTACCTAAAGTCCTTAAAGAGACTGAAAGATACCCGTTACAGTCAAAGGTCTTCAACTATCTCCTCGAAAAGGGGCAGTCCAAGCTTAAGGCATTGAGAAAGGAACTCGGAAGCGTCGACCGGGTGGTAAAGAGGCTCGAAGACAAGGGGTTTGTGGTAGCCGAAAGGAGGGAGGTAAAAAGAGACCCTGTGGTAGATATCGCCCCGAGGCCCATCGAGCACGAGCCCACGAGCGAGCAGAAAAAGGCCATAGAGGCCCTTTCAGGGGCCATAACAAAAGCCGGACGTTTTTCACCCTACCTCCTTTACGGCGTAACGGGGAGCGGAAAAACACTCGTATACCTGAAGGCCATCGAGAAGGCCGTGGAGGCGGGCAAAAAGGTCATCTTCCTTGTACCCGAGATAGCCCTTACCTCGAGGGCCGTAGCTTACCTCTCCGGGAAATTCCCGGGAAGGGTCGCAGTCGTGCACAGCTCGCTATCCGAGGGCGAGAGATTCGATCAGCGGCGGCGGATATTGAAGGGAGAGGTAGACGTCGTAATAGGGGCCAGGTCGGCTCTTTTCTCGCCCATTAAGGACCTGGGCCTGATCGTTGTGGACGAAGAGCACGATACTTCGTATAAGCAGGAAGAGGGGGTCAGGTACAACGCTCGGGATGCGGCCCTCATGCTCGGAAAATTCCTGGGCATAACGGTTGTGCTCGGCTCCGCGACACCCTCGGTGGAGACCTTTTATAACGCACAGACGGGCAAAATCACCCCCCTTTATCTTAAAAAGAGGGTCAAAGGGTTAAAACTTCCCCCCATAGAGGCCCTTGACACGAAGGGAGAAAAGGGTGGAGTACTTTCCGGGAGTCTTAAGCGTCTGATGGCAGAATCCCTCGACGAGGGGCACCAGGTGCTCCTTTTCTTGAACAGGAGGGGCTTTTCTAACTTCCTTGTATGCAGGGACTGCGGCCATATCCCGGGCTGCTTAAACTGTTCGGTATCACTTACCATGCACAAGGGCGTACGGGCGCTGAAATGCCACTACTGCGACTTTACGGTTGATATCCCCACGGTATGCCCCGGGTGCGGTGGATATAACCTCGTCGACCCGGGCATAGGCACCGAGAAGGCCGAAGAGGAGGTGAGAAGGGATTTCCCGGATGCGAGGGTGGGAAGGATGGACAGGGACACCACGAGGAAGAAGGGTGCGGCGAGAAGGATAATCGATGCCGTGGAGGAAGGCACGGTCGATGTACTCGTAGGCACCCAGATGGTCTCCAAGGGGCATCACTTCCCCGGGATAACACTCGTGGGGGTGCTTTCCGGCGACACCGCTCTAAACATCCCTGATTTCAGGAGTTCCGAGAGGACCTTTCAGCTAATAACCCAGGCAGGCGGCAGGGCGGGTCGAGGGCATGCCCCTGCAAGGGTCCTGGTTCAGACCCTTAACCCCGAACACTACAGTTTCACCAAAGCCGCAAGCCACGACTACGAGGGGTTTTTCGCCGAGGAGCTCAAGGCCAGAAAAGAGGCGGCCTACCCGCCCTTTGTAAGGCTCTGCCTTGTAAGGGTCGAGGGGACAAAGGAAGAAAGGGTCGTAGAGGCCGCGAAGGCA
Source organism: Deltaproteobacteria bacterium (assembly GCA_030594025.1). Taxonomy (GTDB): domain Bacteria; phylum Desulfobacterota; class GWC2-55-46; order GWC2-55-46; family JAUVFY01; genus JAUVFY01. Next base: position 6,695 of record JAUVFY010000031.1, read on the forward strand.
TTGAAGGATATGGCCGAAAGGAAGCTCGCGGGGAGGATTAAGATTTCGGCGCTCGGCCCCGCGCCGGCGCTCCTTGCGAAACTCAAGGGGCGCTTCAGGTGGCAGATACTTTTGAAAGGCGCTGATGCAAAGGAACTTAACCGCTTTGCATGGGAGGTCAAAAGAGGTTTCGAACGGATGGGCCTCAAGGGGGTAAACGTCACCTTAGACATGGACCCGGTAACGACGGTTTAACCGTCTGAGACGGTTTTTTGCGTTTATGAATGAAAAATCCTTTCTCTTCCTGAAGTCAACGGTTGACACATTTTTGCAAAAGATGTAGATTTCTTCTGTTAATTTGCAATTTGAATCGTTGGGTTCCGCTGTCGCTCGACCCAACCTACCAAACTCAAGTAGCTATATATAATGCGACTAACGGTAGAATAAGTATAAAAAGGAATGTTATATAAAAAAATGAATGCCACATACAATAGGCTACTTGAGGTTATAGCATCTGCAATGAACGCAATTGAGGAACAGTACTATAATTTTCAAGTTGCTGGCAATGATGAGCCTATAGAAAGAGAAAGGGTATATTGCGCAGAGCTGTACCATCAAATGAGAATGAGGTTTGGACCTATAGAGTATGATTTGAATACTGAACCAGACAAGAAAAATCACCCGATAATTGAGCAATTTTGTGGAGCTGTTGATCCAGACCTTGTTGTTCACCGAGGCGGTGATATGGGTCCAGAAGATAATTTAGCAGTGATAGAGGTTAAGGCAAGCGGTGGAGATTTAATTGCAGGAATTAAAAAAGATTTAAGAACGATTAACTGCATGGCTTCAATACAAAATGGATATTATGGTGGAGTGATAATTGTTTTTGGATCTTTGACAGCAAGGAAAAGGGAAAACCTTATTAAAAGGATAACAAGACACAAATCTCCAGACTTGGCTCGACTTACATTAGTCCTTCAGTTAGAACCTGAAACACTACCTGAAATGATTGAAATACAGCCACAAATCACATAACAACGGCATTAAGAGCGACAGCAAAAAGCCATGTAGGGTGGGCAGAGCCCACCCTACGGTACTTTCTCCACAACAAAGGTCAAGTAAGAGATGACCAAGGGTGCAAATATGAAAGTTACTCCCCGTTACCTCCTTGAGGGAGCCGTCTATTCCCTGGAGCAATGTGGCATTCTTTTGCGTGATGCCGTCACCCTTTATGAAGCGAAGGCCTTCTCCAGCGCTGTCGTGTTAGCTGTCTTTGCCTGGGAGGAGTTGGGACGGTCCCGCAAATTACGTGACTTCCGTAAGGATGTTATCGAAAATGGGACAGATATAACCCTTAAAGATATTAGGGATGCGTGCGAAAAGCATCCAGAAAAACTTAAAGCAGGACAACTGAGCATGGTACAAAGGGCATCGGGTGGACCTCAGCGAGAGAATCACCGGGCAGAAATGCGAAATCATCCACAAAGTGAAGAGTTCAAGAAGGCCCACGAAGAACTACAAAAAATCGATAAATGTCAGAGGGCCCGCACCCCAAATGATCGCCACAAGATACGCCAAGAGGCGCTCTATGTTGACCCTAATGATACTGGGCAGGGGTGGAACAGGCCATGTGATATAATACTCCCAAGTTATGCAAAAGAGTTTATCACGGATGCCGTGAACGATTATTCACTAGAATATGATCGTTTCCAGAGGGGGAATGTTAGCGATGCTAACCTTGAATTTTTTAACGCTTTACAGGAATGGTCTGGACGTCCAGTGCTTCCCCCACCTAAGTGGCCGTGACACTCCTAGAAGGTGAATGAGTTCACCCCTCGAAGTCGGTCTCCAGGGGGCTTAATAACTACTACCGGTAATTGTTAACCCTCAAGCCTTTTGAAACTAAAGATTTGTAGATGTAATCCTCATTTAAACTAAGGGGCTGATTTCACGGGCCGCCGTGAGGAAGGGAATCGAACCGACTCAGGCGTGGTCCGCCTCAGGCGGGTTTTTACTGACACAACTCGTGTATTTGAGGTATAATTTGTGGTATTATACTGGCTTAAAGGTTGACATATGGCTTTGCTCGAGGTCTTGAAATATCCCGACCCGCGCTTGAAGAAAAGGGCCGATGAGGTCATAAGGGTTGACGGGGGGGTTGACGGGGAGATAAAAAAGCTCGTCTCAGACATGGTGGATACCATGTACTTCGAAAAGGGCATCGGGCTTGCCGCAAACCAGGTGGGCAGTGACAAGAGGGTCATAGTGCTGGATGTTCCCGAGGCCCGAAGACAGGAGCGATACGGGGATATCACAGAGGAAAAGAGGCACAAAAAGGGCGGGAACCTGATAGTATTCGTAAACCCCGTTGTGGTGGAGGCCTCGGGAGAGTTGAAAAACGAAGAGGGATGCCTCAGCGTTCCCGGGGTGACCTCGGAGGTAAAGAGGGCCTCCAGCATAGTCGTAAGGGGACTGGACCTTGAAGGCGTTGAGCTGGAGATACGCGCGGAAGGACTCCTTGCCGTGGCCATCCAGCACGAGATGGACCATATAGACGGCAAACTTTTCATAGACAGGCTGAGCCGCATAAAAAGGGACATAATAAAGAGGAAGCTCAAGAAGAGCGTGGGCGCTTTGTAGCACTTCCAGGCCGCAGTCTCCCGTTACACCTTAACTCACTTAAGCTCGTTTTCGTTAAGACCGGGGTTTTTATATGGAGTCGCCTTCCCACCCTACGAGGATCGTTTTCATGGGGACACCCGAGTTCGCGGTCCCCTCGCTCAAGGCGCTCATAGAGGCGGGTTTCGATATAGTTTCTGTAGTTACACAGCCGGACAGGCCACGGGACAGGGGGCTCAAGCCGGGGCCTTCTCCGGTAAAGCAGGTGGCCCTTGAGAACGGCGTTGAGGTAGTAGAGCCGGAGAAGATAAGGGACGAGGGGTTTTTAAACCGGTTAAAAACCCTCGACCCGGATGTTATAGCCGTTGTGGCCTACGGAAAGATACTCCCCCCGGCGGTGCTGGGTATACCTAAACTCGGGTGCGTAAACCTCCACGCGTCGATACTGCCGCGCTGGCGCGGCGCAGCACCCGTAAACTGGGCTATAATAAAGGGGGATAAGAAAACGGGCGTTACCACCATGCTCATGGACGAGGGGATGGACACGGGGCCTGTGCTCCTCACAGAGGAGGTGCCCATAGACGAGGACGAGACCGCCGAGGACCTGGGCATGAAGCTGGCGAGGGTCGGGGCAACGCTCCTCGTTAAGACCATAGAGCTTTTAGAGGACAAAAAGATAAAACCCGTCGCGCAGGACGAAGCCTCAGCCACATATGCCCCGAGGCTTAAAAAGGGGGACGGAAGGATCGACTGGCACAGGGGGGCCGGGGAGATAAGGGACCTCGTCAGGGGCCTTTATCCCTGGCCCGGTGCGCACACTTACTGGAAGGGTAAGCTAATTAAGATTCACAGCGGCTGGGCGCTTACAGGCCCTGAGGCCGCCGGGAACGGCCGGATGCCCGGCACGGTGGTCGATACCTCCGGTGAGGGCATCAAGATTAAATGCGGAAGAGGCATCTTCGAGATAACGGAACTCCAGATGGAGGGCAAAAGACGCATGAGCGCAGTTGATTTCCTGAAAGGGCACAGGCTTGGAGAAGAAATCTTTGAGTGAACCGGAACCGGTCCAGGGAGCCGACAGCATAAGCTACGTGCCCGGCAAGGGCGTAGTCGTAGCACTCCTCGGTGTAATCGCTCTCGGCATAGTGCTTTTCGGTTTCCTCTTCTGGTACATACCCACAGTCGGGCTGGCCAACATCCATCCCCTACTGCCCTACGTGCTCGGCGGGGCGGTCCTGGGGGTATGCCTGTTTATCATAGCCGGGGTCCTTGTCACGAGCCTTTTCATTTTGAGGGGCAGGGGGCTTACGCTTCCGGGAAGGTTCAGGTGGCTCCTGGTAAAGGTTTTCTTCCCCCTCATGGTCCTTGTGGGCGGGGTCTTCGGGATACCGAGGATAAATATGGAGAGGGTCTTCATAGAGCTTAATAACCGCATGGTCAGGCCGCTCAAGAAAAATTTCAGGCCGGAAAGGATCCTCATGCTCATGCCCCACTGCATCCAGTGGGACGACTGCAAGATGAAGGTCACCAGGAACGTCAGGAACTGTGTGGGCTGCAACAAGTGCGAGATAGGGGAGTTACTCGAGCTCTCGGAAGAATACGGCGTTGAGTTTTTCATAGCCACGGGAGGCACTGTTGCAAGGAGGAAGGTTACCGATTACCGGCCCGATGCACTCGTGGCCGTTGCCTGCGAGAGGGACCTCGCAAGCGGCATACAGGACGCCTACCCGCTGCCCGTGCTCGCCATAGTCAACAGGAGGCCCCAGGGCTACTGCCTTAACGCGGGCGTTGCCATGGAGGACGTTAAGAACGCCCTTAGAGAGCTCCTGGGAGAGGGTACAAACCCGCC
>JAUVFY010000149.1 GCA_030594025.1 Deltaproteobacteria bacterium
CGGCAACACCCCCAGAAGCGGCACCAATACTATGGCGAATATGCTTGTAATTGCAAGGGGTATCGCGTTGGACACCCACAGAATGAGGCAGGGGATGAAAATGGCTATCGCACTCTTGCCCGCGGGCGTAAGTCCCTCGGGGACCGGCAATATTTCAATATACCATACGAGGAAAAAAAGAGCCAAAAAAAATAAAGGCCTGAGCCCCCTTATTCCAAGCAAAAGCCATATGGACCTCGTATCTATCCTAACAGCCATGGACGCACCCCCGCGTTTAACGCCCCGAGTGGTCGGTGGGCTCTTCCCTGACCCTGAGCTTTCTACGGATGGTCGAAAGCCCCCATGCCGCCTTTAGCCCCAGCCTGGACTTATAAAAACTCTCGAAAAGGGTTTTAATTATACCCGTCTCGCCCGCAAGGAACCTGCTCTCTATGGGCGTGGTCACCGTTGATATGTCTCTTACCCAGTTCATGTTGATATTGCTCTGTTTAACAGCACGGTAAAGGTGCCGGTACACGGGAATGATTATCTCCGTTGTGAGAGGCTCTATCCTCAATGCCTTCTCCGGACGCGGCCTGTATATTGGAAGTATGGGCACAACGCCCATGGCCGTAAGGAAATCTATCCCCCTTATGGTTGAGCCCGGGGGCTCGAGGCCGACTATAAGGTGCGAGGCCACGGTCCCGTTCGGGAATACTTTTTCTGCCGCGTACCCAAGGGCCTCGATGTACCTCTGTCTTCCCACAAGCTCTGCTCGTCCCGGACAGATTATCTCGAACAGTTCCCTGTCGAATATCTCGAGATTATAAAGTACCGAGTCCGCCCCAACCGCATAGGTCTCGTCAATCCAGAGGTTCTTCTTGGGAGGGAGGGCCTCAACGGCGACCAGGCAGTTAAAGTGCTTCTTCACGGCCTTTATGTAAGGCGTTAGAAACTCTATCCCCCCGTCGTCCGTTTCGCTGAAGCCTATGGAAAGATATATTATATCGCTCGCCCTCTCGGTGAGTATAGCCTCGGCTGTCTCCAGAACCTCGTCCACCGAGTACGTTATGTCCCCTTTTCCACTCTCCACGTCGAAGTTACCGGCACAGTACCTGCACTCAACGTTCCTGTTGAAGAAATCGCACCGGGGCGAAGGGGTAATCACGACGTAGGATCCGTGCACGGTCGAGATACTGGAAAAGGGCTTGCCCGTGGTCGTTTTTCTCTTGTAGAAACCGGGTTGAGTAACGAGCTTTACCGGCACCTCTTCCTTTCCGTCCGTTACGACATACCCCTTTTTGCTCCTTTTCAAAACATAGGGCGAGTCCTCGGTGAATTCCCCGCCGTAGGGAACGTTTACGAGTGTAGAGCGGGGCAGGACTATATCTATGCCCGGCCCGGCGCTCGCGTAAGAAGTTAAATCCTCCCCCAGGGCCTCCTCCACCCTTATGCCCCTGAGCATAAGGTCTATCTTTAAAGAGGGCGGGTTATGGATGTAATCGCTCTTCATACTAATCGCCTGCCCTGAAAAAGCGGCAGGTCCCGAGGGTTATAGGTTTTTAATGGTAACGGATGAAGGGTGCACACATCAGGTCTCGCACCTTGCCGCCTGGAGCTCGCATGTCTCTTCGTACGTCATGAGCTCCTTTATCGTCGCCTTTTCACCGCAGAGCGCACAGCCGGGGTCCTTCCTTACTCTTACCTTCCTGAAGCTCATCTTGAGGGCGTCGAAGATCATGAGGTGTCCTGGGAGCCTGTCGCCGATAGAGAGGACCTCTTTGATGGCCTCTACCGCCTGGATTACCCCTATAATTCCGGCAAGGGCCCCGAGTATGCCGGCCTCCTGGCAGCTCGGAACCAGCCCCGCAGGAGGAGGCTCGGGGTACAGGCACCTGTAGCACGGGTACCCCTCGTGCGGCTTGAAAACTGTTACCTGGCCGTCGAATCTGAACATGCTTCCAGAGACAAGTGGTTTCTTTTCAAAGAATGCGGCGTCGTTCATGAGGAACCTGGTGGGGAAGTTGTCGCTCCCGTCAAGGACTACGTCGTAGCCCCTCAGTATGGAGCGGATGTTCTCCTGGGTGAGGCGCTCGTCGTATGTGATTACCTTAACGTCCGGGTTCAGGTCCTCTATCGCCTTCTTGGCCGAGAGGACCTTCCGGGCGCCTATCGTGGAGTTTTTGTGAATAATCTGCCTCTGGAGGTTACTCAGGTCTACGGCATCACCGTCGGCCACCCCGAGGGTCCCCACCCCGGCTGCAGCAAGGTATAAGAGCGCGGGCGAACCCAGGCCGCCGGCACCGAGGACGAAGACCTTGCTTTTAAGGAGCTTCGCCTGGCCCACTCCTCCGATCTCAGGCAGAATTATGTGCCTCGAATAACGCTCAAGTTGTTCTTCGGTAAAATCCATCTCTCACTCTTGCTATTATTTAATTAAAAAACTGATATTTTATAAATAATTGTGAAAATTATTTAATACTTTATATTAATTTTATCTCCTCCTCGCCGAAGGGCTCATCATCCTCTTCGAACGACCAGCTCTTAACCGTTGTCTCACGTTCACCGTTTACGGCAACTATCAGGTAAGAGTAGCCCGGCTGTCCCCTCTCCCTGTCAAAGACCGAAGGGCTGTCCGGGTGGTCCGGGTGGGAGTGGTAAAATCCCAGGATGTCGAGCCCCTCTTCTCTTAGCTTCCTGTCGAGCTTTAAAAGTGCCGCCGGGTCTATCTCGTAGCGATCCCTGGACCGTACCTTGTTCGTATTTTCCGTCCTGTAAGCCTTCTCGACCGTCCTCTCGGGGCCGGGTTTCCCGGCTATAACCCCGCAGCATTCATCCGGATAAGACTCTTTTGCATGATCGAGAATCTCATCGAATACGGCCTTTGAGATATGAATCATTTTTATACCGAACTATGGGCTTTTGCCCGTAATACGTCCAATTAAGAGAAATTAAAACTTATCCAGTTTACGAAGGGGTTAATCGACCGGAGGACCGGCTACTCCCAGAGCCTCGTAGAAAGGTACTTATCGCCCGCATCGGGGAATATGGTCACCAGTACGCCCTCTTTAAGCTCCCTTGCAACCTTCAGGGCTCCCCACATGGCAGCGCCCGAGGACTGGCCTACCAGAAGTCCCTCCTCCCTTGCCAGCCTCTTGACCATCTCATAGGCATCCTCGGTTAGCACGGAGACCTTGTCGTCGAGCTCTTCCGCGTGGTATATGCCCGGCACTATGGAGGACTCCATGTGTTTAAGGCCCTCGATCCCGTGCATCGGGTCGTCCGGCTCTACGGCTATAATTTTTATCGAGTTACGGAAGGCCCTGAGCCTCCTGCCTGTTCCCATGATGGTCCCTCCCGTGCCTATGGTGGCCACGAAATGCGTTATCCTGCCCCCGGTCTGCTCTATTATTTCCGGCCCCGTCGTATCGTAATGGGCATGGGTGTTGGACGGGTTATTGTACTGGTCAAGTTTACAGTACTTCTTCGGGTCGTCCACGTAGAGCTTCCAGGCGAGCCTTATGGCGCCGTCGGAACCCTCAAGGGGGTCTGAAAATATCACGTTTGCTCCGAAGGCCTTGAGCATCATCTTTCTTTCCTCGCTCACGTTGGACGGCACTACGAGGTCCACCCTGTAACCCTTGTATGCGCATATCCATGCGTAGGCGATGCCGGTGTTGCCTGAGGTGGAGTCAAGAAGGACCTTATCCTTTGCGATCATACCTCTTTTCTCCGCATCCTCGACCATCCTCAGCACTGCCCTGTCCTTTACAGAGCCGCCGGGGTTGTAGCCTTCGAGCTTTGCGTAGATATCCACGCCGGGTAA
>JAUVFY010000017.1 GCA_030594025.1 Deltaproteobacteria bacterium
CCCCCCCCCCCCCCCCCCCCCCCCCCCCCCCCCCCCCCCCCCCCCCCCCCCCGGAAGAAAGAAGGGCCGGAAGCTAAGTGGATTTCTGGGCAACAATTTTTCTTTGCTTGACTTGTGTCCTTTTTCTTATCTCCTCCCACCTTTTTTTCGGTATGGACAGGAATATCTCAACGGCCCAGGGGTCGAACTGCGTGCCCGAACATCTTTTTATCTCTTCCCGTGCAGCCTCGTAGTCCGTGGCCTTTCTGTACGGCCTGTCGCTCGTCATGGCGTCGAAGCTGTCTGCAACAGCAAAGAGCCTTGACCCGATGGGTATGGCCTTTCCTTTAAGCCCCTGGGGGTAGCCCTTGCCGTCGAAGCGCTCCGAATGGGTCCTTACTATCTCGGAGGCCCCTTCCAGGAATTTTATTTCCTTTAGTATCCCGTAGCCTATCCTGGGGTGGTTCTTGATCTTCTTCCATTCCCTGACAGTGGGCCCATGGGGTTTCAGTAGTATGTTGTCGGGCAGACCGATCTTGCCTATGTCATGCAGGAGGCTCCCCCTGCCTATGTTGACGAGGGCCTTGCCCTTGATGCCGGCCTTCCTGGCCATCTCGAGCGTGTACTCCATAACCCTCTGGGAATGCAGGTGTGTCTCGTGCTCCCTTGCGTCAAGTGCGCTTGCAAGGGCAAGGAGAGTACTCTCGTAGGTCTCTTTGAGCTCTTTTAAAGCCTTCCTCTGGCCTCTGGCCTTCTCCCTTTCCTTGGCGTAGGTCTTTCTAAGCTCCTCTGCGTAAAGGAGCAACTGCTTCTGGTCCAGCGAGAGGCTTTCGAGATCTTCCCCGATATCCTCCGGGTCTTTGTTTTCCTTTGAACCGTGTCCGGGGGTCTGTCGGTAGAGCTCTTCGAGGGGTTCGGTCTTAAAGCCTTTGGTTTTTCCTTTCGCCTCCGGCCCCATGATGGACTTCTTTTTCATAAGGGCTTCCTGCGGGGTCTCCTTTCAAGCCTGCTTCATGCGGCTAAAGCGTATCAATCGTTTCCTTCCAGTACCTCGGTTATCCTGTCGAGGAGTGCCGTGGGGCTGAAGGGTTTTACAAAGTAGTCGTCCGCCCCGACGGCCAGGCCTTTTTCCCGGTGCTCTTCAAGGCCGTAGGCGGTGACCATTATAATATAGATGGATGCGGTCCCGGGGTCGCTCTTTAGGATCCTGCACACCTCGAAACCGTCCAGGCGCGGCATGCCTATATCGAGGAGCAATAGTTCGGGTTTCTCCTTCCTGGCTATCTTGAGGGCCTGCTCTCCGTCACCGGCTTCAAAGATCTCGTATTGCCCGGAGCCTATGGTGGTGGCCACAAGCTCCCTTATGTGTGCCTTGTCGTCTGCGATAAGTATTTTTTTCATTACTGTGCTTTTTGTACTCCGTCCGTCTTTGCCAGTGGCAGGGTAAAATAGAATGTAGTCCCTTTGCCCTCTCCCTCGCTTTCCGCCCAGATCTTTCCGCCGTGGAGCGCTACGATGGCCTTGGATATACTGAGCCCGAGCCCCGTACCCTTTATGCTGAACTCGTGTGATGAATCGGCCCTGTGGAAGGGCTCGAAGACCTTTTCAATGTCGCCGGTAGGTATACCCATCCCCTCGTCGGCGACACTTACCATTATATCTTCGTCAACATGTTCCAACTTTATCAATACCCTGCCGCCTTCGGGGGAGTATTTTACGGCATTTTCCAGAAGGTTGACAATCACGTTTTGAATCTTTCCGGTATTTCCGTATGCCAGGGGGAGGTTAGCGGGCGTGTCCAACCCGATGGTTTGTGCGTTTGAGCGATGGATATAGGGTTCGGCGACCTTTTCGACCAATCTTACAACGTCAAAGCCCTCTCTCGTTAACTCCACCCCTCCGGGCTTTATCCTCGCGAGATCCAGTATCTCGTCCATGAAGCTGGTTAAACGGTCGGATTCTTTGTGGACTATCTCCAGCCACTTTCCTTTTGTTTCCTCGTCCACAATCCTTGACCTTAAAAGCTCTATATAGCCCATGATGGAACTCAGGTGGGTCCTCAGTTCATGGGATACTATGCTCATGAGATTGTTCTTGAAGGCGTCCGTCTCCTCGAGAAGCTTCTTGTCCCCTTCGAGCCTGGTCAGTCTTTTAAGGGCCGTTACGTCGGTCATAACGTGTATGAGGGTAGAGACGTTACCAACCGAGTCGAACGTGAGGGGCGCTATCGTGGTCCAGAAGGTCCCTCCGAGATGCTCGGCTTCTATCTCAAAGACATGGGGCCGTCTCGTATGGACTATCCTTGCTATGGGACAATCGTGCCATCTTTCGTACAGATTGTGGAGGACCTCGAAACAGTCCTTGCCGACGATATCATTGAAGTGCATGTTTAACCGCCTGCCGATAGCCTTGTTCGCCTTCAATATCTTCCCCCCGCTGTCCATTATGACCACCAGCTCTTCCATTGTATCGAAGGTCCTCTCCCACGCGATTTTTGCCTGGTTCACATCCGTATAAAGACCTTTGATCTCCTCCTGGTCCACCTTGAGTGAGTCGGCCATGGAGTTGAAAGACTTCGCAAGTGTGCCGAATTCGTCTTTTTCATCAACGTCCATCCTCACATCAAGGTTTCCCTTTTTCCACTCCTCCGAGACCGCCAGCATGCCTTTCATGCGCCTTGCCCCGCTGGAGATAAACGATACAAATAGCGATATGGAGATGATTACGATGGTTAGGGTAACGGCCGCGCCGTAAAGGAGCCACCGGTTTCGCGTCTCCTCGAAGAGTAGAAAGGGCTCGTTAAGGGAGGTGGAAATCATCAAAAAGCCCCTTGCGGGCTCGGCCGCCCCGTGGCAGGCGTTGCACTCCTGCTTTGCTTGAATAAGGGCTACGTATGTGAGGAGCTCCTTTCCTCCACTCGTCTCTAAATAGTAGCCCCGTTCACCCCTTTCTTCATCGAATAGCTTGAGGGCCTCTTTGAACCCACGGGTTTCTGTCCCCACCGCCGTTACGTCAACTTTACTGGGGTGGTCAACAAGCCACGCGGGCCATATCCTTCCGAGCCTCTTCTCCATTGCCTCGATGGTCTTCAGGTCCTGGAAGGCCTCCTCAAAACCGTTAGCCCTTATCACCTGGATCCTCTCAACCCCGGACACTGTCTTTAGCCTGTCTATGAGGTAGCGCGCATGGTCCGCCCTCTCGGTTACCATGTCTTCGTAAATGGATTGAAGAATCGGCTCGGCCATGAGCTCGGATGCTCTCACCCTCTCTTCGAGGACATTCTGCCTTTCATTGTGAATTATCATGTAGATGAGAACGCCGAAACCGGATATTATGACAAGCATACCGATTGTGAGTAGCCTGAAAATACGGCTTTGCAAAAATGGAAACATAAGCTTACCTGAAGATATTTATCCAGGAGATTTTGTAAGCTCCAATGATACTTTTATTTTTATAGAGGATTTTTAATGATTTTAATTCATGGATAGTTTAAAATTTTATTAAAGCACAAATCATGATATTGTCAGTAAAATTATCCTTTAACGATAGCTCAACCGACGCGATTTGTCAAACGATAATAAGACGAATGTATGGGAATACAATTATCTTGACAGAAAATGTCGATTTCTATATCATAAAATATACAATTTTTGTAACCAGATCCGCTCATCGAGAGGGAAAATGGCTGACAGGATAGGCGAGCTACTCTTAAAAGAAAAGCTCATAACAGAGGAACAGCTTAACGAGGCCTTGGAAGAGCAGAGGACGAACGGAGGCAGGCTCGGCTCCAACCTCACAAAGCTGGGATATATAAGCGAAAAAGACCTCACCACCTTCTTGAGCAAGCAGTACGGGATCCCCACGATTGACATGAGCTCGCTGGAGCTGGACCCTGAAGTGGCCAAACTCATCCCCGAGGACGTGGCCAAGAGGTACCAGGTTATGCCCGTATCCAGGACAGGCTCCACCATGGTCGTGGCCATGGCCGACCCGGCCAATATATACGCCATAGACGACATAAAGTTCCTCACCGGTTATAACGTTGAGTCGGTGGTGGCATCAGAGGCGGCCATCAAGGGCGCCATAGAGAACGTCTACGAGGCCCCGGAGATGGAGCTCGACGATGTCTTAACGGAGTTCGATGAAGAAGATATGGAGATTGTAAAAGACGAGGAAGAGGTTGACATATCGGACCTTAAGAAGGCTATCGAGGACGCCCCTGTCGTAAAGCTTGTAAACCTTATACTCACCGATGCGATAAAGAAGAAGGCCAGCGACATACACATCGAACCATACGAGAAGTCTTTCAGGGTACGCTACAGGATAGACGGAGTTCTCCAGGAGTTCATGAAACCCCCCCTCAAGCTTAAAAACGCCATCGTCTCCAGGATAAAGATAATGAGCCAGCTCGATATCGCCGAGAGGAGGCTTCCCCAGGACGGAAGGATTAAATTGAAGCTCGGCAAGGGAAAAGAGATGGATTACCGAGTATCGGTCCTTCCCACCCTTTTCGGCGAAAAGGTCGTCTTAAGGCTCCTTGACAAGAGTAACCTTCAGCTGGACATGACCAAGCTGGGCTTTGAAGTGAGGGCCCTCGGCGATTTCAATGAAGCGATACACAGGCCCTGGGGCATAGTGCTTGTCACCGGGCCCACCGGAAGTGGAAAGACAACGACCCTGTACTCGGCCCTGGCCGACCTTAACAAGATAAGCGAGAACATCTCAACGGCCGAGGACCCCGTTGAGTTCAACCTCATGGGCATAAACCAGGTTCAGATGCACGAAGACATAGGGTTGAATTTCGCCGCGGCACTGAGGAGTTTTTTGAGACAGGACCCGGATATAATAATGGTCGGTGAGATAAGGGACTATGAGACCGCCGAGATAGCCATAAAGGCGGCCCTCACCGGCCACCTCGTCCTGTCGACCGTTCATACCAACGACGCCCCCTCCACCGTGAACAGGCTTTTGAACATGGGTATAGAGCCTTTTCTGGTCTCTTCTTCGTCGAACCTGATACTCGCCCAGAGGCTTGCAAGAAAGATGTGCTCGGAATGTAAGGAGCCGGTCGAGGCCCCTGTAAAGGCCTTCGTAGACGCCGGGATGTCGGAGGCGGAGGCGAAAAAGGTGAAGTACTTCACGGGTAAGGGCTGCTCCACATGCAACGGCACAGGATATAAAGGCAGGATAGCCCTTTACGAGGTCATGCCTTTTACTGAGACAATAAAGGAGCTGGTCTTAAACGGTGCGAACTCTTCTGAGCTAAAAAGGGCGATGATAAAGGAAGGTGTCAAGACCCTCAGGATGAGCGGTCTTACGAAGATTTCTGAAGGTGTTACGAACCTTGAAGAGGTTTTGAGGGTAACCATGGCGGACTGAAAAATTGGCTCTTCACATTACAGAGGAGGTATGATTTGGCGGAACAGAAGAACACAAAGCTCGCGCTCCAGGATTTACTGAAACTGTTTATGGACAAGGGTGGCTCCGACCTTCATATAACCGCCGGTTCACCTCCGAGGATACGTGTAGACGGGGTACTCAAGCCCATAAACGTTCCTTCCCTTACAGGGGTCGATACACGCCAGATGTGCTATTCCATACTCACCGACGTGCAGAAGCACAGGTTTGAAGAAGAGAACGAACTGGACTTTTCATTCGGGATAAAGGGGTTGAGCCGCTTCAGGGGTAACCTTTTTATGCAGAGGGGGACCGTTGCGGGGGTCTTCAGGGCCATCCCCTTCGATATTAAGTCTTTCCATGAACTGGGCCTTCCGCCGATCGTCGAGGAATTATCGAAAAAACCGCGCGGCCTTGTACTCGTAACCGGCCCCACGGGATGCGGAAAGTCCACCACTCTGGCCTCAATAATCGACAGGATAAACCATGTAAGAACGGAACACATCGTAACGATAGAGGACCCAATAGAATATCTGCACCAATCAAAGGCCGCCCTGGTGAACCAGAGGGAGGTGGGCTCTGACACCCATACCTTCAAGAAGGCCCTTAAATACGTTTTGAGGCAGGACCCTGACATTGTGCTCCTCGGTGAGATGAGGGACCTCGAGACGATAGAGACGGCGCTTACCATCGCCGAGACGGGCCACCTCTGTTTCGCCACCCTGCACACTAACTCCTGCGTGCAGACCATAAACAGGGTGGTGGACGTATTCCCTGCAAACCAGCAGCCCCATGTAAGGGCCCAGCTTTCGTTCGTTCTCGAGGGGGTACTTTCGCAGCTTCTTTTGCCCAAGTCCGACGGCAAGGGCAGGGTCCTTTCGCTTGAGATTATGGTCCCCAACGCGGCCATAAGGAACCTCATACGCGAGGACAAGATTCACCAGATATACTCGCAGATGCAGGTGGGACAATCCAAGTTCGGAATGCAGACGATGAACCAGGGCCTTATGAACCTCTATGCGAAAAGGCAGATAACGGTTGACGAGGCCTTCGGCAGGAGCTCGGACCCGGAAGAGCTCCGTCAGATGATGGTCAACTCAGGGGCCATCAGGACCAGACCACGCTAAGGGAGGGTGAATTATGCCTACTTTTGTTTACACCGGAAGGACAGCTTCGGGCGAGGTCAGGAAGGGTAACATCGATGCCATGAACGTCGCCCAGGCCACCGCCACCCTCAGGCGTCAACAGATAATCCCGTCCACCATAACCGAAAAGAAGGGAATCGGATCGATACAGATAAGGATACCCGGTATGGGCCCCGGGATAACGACAAAGGAACTCGTCGTATTTACCCGCCAGTTCGCAACGATGATAGACGCGGGGCTTCCCCTCGTTCAATGCCTCGATATACTTGCCAGCCAGCAGGATAACCAAGAATTCCAAAGGGTAATCAACGAGGTGAAGGCCAGTGTCGAGGGAGGCTCCACATTTGCCGACGCGCTGAAAAAGCACCCGAAGGTCTTCGACAGCCTCTTTGTAAACCTTATTGCGGCAGGTGAGGTGGGCGGCATACTGGATATCATCCTCAACAGGCTCGCAAACTTCATGGAGAAGGCCCAGAAACTCAAGAATAAGATAAAGAGCGCGCTGACCTACCCCCTTGCGGTCATAGTAATCGCCACGCTTGTTGTTACGGGGCTTCTTGTGTGGGTTGTGCCCGTATTCGAGGACATGTTCGAAGGCTTCGGCCAGGCACTTCCCGCGCCTACCCAGCTCGTCGTGGGCATGAGCAACTTCCTCCGTTATTACTGGTACGTCTTGATCGGTGGGCTGGTCGGTGTATTCATAACTATAAGGCAGGCCCGCAGGACCGAGGGCGGAAAAAGGTTTACAGACGGCGTGCTTTTGAGGGTTCCCGTCTTCGGTGACCTTTTAAGGAAGACGGCCGTAGCAAGGTTCACACGCACCCTGGGCACCATGATGTCGAGCGGAGTGCCCATACTCGAGGCCCTCGAGATAGTTGCCAAGACAGCCGGTAACGTCGTAGTAGAGGAGGCCATCATGAAGGCCAGGAAGAGCTTGAGCGAGGGGAAAACCCTGGCCGACCCACTGGCTGAAACCAAGGTCTTCCCACCCATGGTCACCCAGATGATAATGGTCGGAGAGTCCACCGGCGCCATGGATACAATGCTCTCCAAGATCGCGGACTTCTATGAAGACGAGGTCGACGTCGCCGTAGAGGCCCTCACTTCCCTGATAGAGCCCCTGCTAATGGCATTCCTCGGAGTGGTGGTAGGCGGGCTTGTCATCGCACTGTATCTGCCTATATTCCAGATCGCAGGAGCCGCTGGCGGCTAAAAATATGACCCAGGGCACAACCCCAAACCCGTTCAAGACCAAGCTGCTTACGCTGATGGTTCTGAGGGTGGTACTCGCCTTCGCCTTCCTCGGGGCTGCCGCATGGTTTCAGATAAAGCAGGGCGCCGTCACCGCCCCTTCTTTCTACCCCATCCATGCGATCGTCATAACCATAGGGCTTCTGACCATTATCTACTCGATCCTGCTTAAATGGGTCAGAAATCTTAAAATCTTCGCCTACCAGCAGATAACCGTTGACATAGCCCTCATTACCGCAATCGTATACGTAACCGGCGGCATAGAAAGCTATCTTTCCATAATGTACTTTCTCTCCGTAATAGGCAGCGCCATACTGCTTAACAGGAAAGGCGGCTTCTATGCGGCCTCGGTTGCAAGCATCGCCTACGGGCTGCTCGTTGACCTGGACTTTTACCAGGTGCTCCCGGAAAACTTAAAGCTCCTCTGGTCCCCGGTGGAGCCCAGCTGGGAAGAGGCCGTCACCACTATAGTTACGCACATACTGGCATTATTTACCGTCGCATACCTTACCGGCTATCTCGCCGAGAAGACGGCGAAGATTGAGAAGAGACTCGAGGAAAAGGAGATTGACTTCGAGAGGCTCGAATACCTTAACAGGCACATCGTTGAGAACATAGCAAGCGGCATCATGACCCTCGACAGCAACTGGATGATTACCTCCTTCAATACGGCCGCCGAGAGGATTACCGGTTACTCGTTGAGGGAGGTCTATTACAGGAACGTCGACAATATATTCCCCGGTATCGTAAAGGAGGTCCAGAAGGGGTCCGGGTATGTGGCAAGGTTCGAGATGGCCTTCAGGTCCAAGTCCTCAGAGGAGCTCATTCTGGGCTTTACCACGACACCCGGACAGGGCGAAGACATGGCCCACATGTTTATATTCCAGGACCTTACCCAGATAAAGGCCCTCGAGGAGCTTCTAAGAAGGGACGAAAAGCTGAGGGCCCTGGGCGAGATCTCCGCCTCCCTGGCCCACGAGATAAGAAACCCCCTGGCTTCCATGAGCGGCTCCATACAGCTCCTCAAGGAGGAGTTGGAGCTGAAGGGAGAGAAATTAAAACTTATGGGAATAGTCTTGAGGGAGACGGAGAGGCTTAATTCACTTATAACCGATTTCCTGCTTTTCGCAAGACCCGTCCAGGAGAAGACCGAGAAGGTTAATATAAGCGAGGTTATAAAGGAGACCTTGAGCATGTTCTCGAATTATCCCGAGGCCAGGGGGCTTGAGGTCAAAAGTTCTCTCAAAGGCGACATCTTCATAGAAGGTGACGGCCGGCAGATGTCCCAGGTCTTCTGGAACCTTTTTTTGAACGCCGCAAATGCCATGCCAGAGGGAGGGGTGCTCAGGGTTACGGCATGTTTAAACAACAGGGCGGGCCAGCCGGAAAACCCCTCGATACAGGCGGGCCCCGGTGAATTCAAGACCTTTGTCGAGGTGTATGTGGCCGACACGGGCGTGGGCATGGCGCCCGAGGTTGCCCGTAAGATATTCGACCCCTTTTACTCGACCGGGGAAAAGGGTACCGGGCTGGGCCTGGCCATCGCCCACAGGATCGTGGAGAGCCACGGCGGACACATAGAGGTAAAGAGTTCCCCGGGCAAGGGCTCCGAGTTTAAGATTACGTTGCCTCATTCAGCCGCAGAAACGGTAAGCCAGGGCTAATTGAGTTATGCCAAAAGCCAGGATAATAGTCGTAGATGACGAAAAGAGCATGAGGGAATTCCTGGGGATCATGCTCACAAAGGAGGGCTACCGGGTCGACACCTTTGCCTCGGCCGAGGAGGCCCTCGAGCATTTCAAACAGAACCGGTGCGACCTCGTGATAGCGGACCTTAAGATGCCGGGCATGGGAGGGATGGAACTACTTAAGGCCGTAAAGGAGCTGAGCCCCGACGTTATAGCCATGGTCGTTACGGCTTACGCCTCCGTTGATACTGCCATAGAGGCGATGAAGGCAGGAGCCTACGATTATTTCACGAAGCCCTTCAAGGTCGACGACATAAAGATGCACATAAAAAGGGCCCTCGAATGGAGGAGGATAGAAAGGGAAAATATACTGCTTAAAAAGGACCTGAAGACGAAGTACGGTTTCAGCAACCTCCTGGGCACGGACCCGAAGATGAACGATATATACGGGCTCATAATGAGTGTTGCCAGTACAAAGACCAACGTACTCGTCACCGGCGAGAGCGGTACGGGCAAGGAACTCGTAGCCCGCGCCATTCACTACGAGGGTGACAGGAAAGAAAAGCCCTTCGTAACGATAAACTGCGGCGCCATACCCGAAAACCTCCTCGAAAGCGAGCTCTTCGGTCACCAGAAGGGGGCCTTCACCGGGGCGGTCGCGGACAAAGCGGGGATCGTGGAGCTCGCAGACGGAGGCACCCTTTTCCTCGACGAGGTAACGGAACTCCCGCTTAACCTCCAGGTCAAGCTCCTGAGGTTCATCCAGGAGAGAAACTTCCGGAGGGTGGGGGGTACCGTCGATATAAGCGTTGACATAAGGCTCATAGCGGCCTCCAATAAGGAAGTCGACAGGGATGTAGAAGAGGGGAGGCTCAGGGAAGACCTCTTTTACAGGCTCAACGTGATACGCATAAATGTGCCGCCTTTAAGGCAGAGAAAGGGCGATATACCGCTCCTTACCAGGCACTTCCTGGAAAAGTACGGCACTGAACACGGCAGAAAGATAAAGAGCATTTCCCAGGGGGCCCTCAATCTGCTCATGGAATACGATTACTCCGGGAACGTCAGAGAGCTCGAGAACGCAATCGAAAGGGCCGTTACGGTAGAGACCGGGGACGTTATATCCACCGGGAGCCTCCCTCCTTCGATAAGGGAGTACGGAGAGAAAACGCTTCCGGCCCAGGGGGCTCTACCTTATGGCGCTTCTAAGGAGGCCGTGAACATACCGCCCGGGGGGATAGACCTTGAAAAGGCCGTTGAGGACTTCGAAAAGGCCATCATAAAAGAGGCGCTTAAGAAGGCCGGAGGGGTCAAGACAAAGGCCGCGGAGATTCTCGGGCTGAGCTTCCGCTCCATGAGGTACAAACTTAGCAAGTATGGAAACCCAAAGGACTGAGACGCTTAAAAACCCCCTGGCCATCCTGCTCTTAATACTTCTGGCCATATTCCTATTCATTACCACCTACCAGAAGCAGCACTGGGACACGGACATATTCTGGGCCTTAAAGAGCGGCGAGTGGATAGTCGAAAACCTCGAAGTCCCGAAAACAGACCCCTTCTCTTACACCTTCGGTGGTCAGCCCTGGATAGATTTTACCTGGGGCTTCCAGGTACTGGCGCATCTTTTTTATACCTATCTCGGCGGCTGGTGGGGCCTTTTCGGTCTGCAGCTCGCCATAACCGCGTTTACCTTCTTCCTTCTCTATCTCAACATAAGGCTCCTCACAGACAACAGGACATGGCTCACGATACTTCTCGTCTTCGTCGTATTCGCCGCATCCTCTAACCGTTTTTTCATAAGGCCACACCTGTTCGCGTACCTGTTTATAACGCTATACTTTCTTTTCCTTAACACTTACTTGAGAAGGGGCGGGGTTAAGTATCTCTGGTCGCTGCTTCCCCTGCAGGTACTCTGGGTGAACATCCATTCGAGTTTCGTGCTCGGCATATTCATAGTATGGGTGTATGCCTTCGGGGAGTTCGTGGAACTGCTGAGGCGCCGGGGTCTTTCCTTCGATGTCCCCACGGAGTTTAAAAGGCTCTTATATGTTGCGCTTCTCATGCCCGTGGTCAGTCTCGTTAACCCCTACGGCTGGGAGCTCGTTATTTTTCCTTTCGTTCATACGTGAGGAGAGAACGTTGATGCGCTCCGCCACATAATGGAGTGGAGCAGGGTCCCCCTTCAAGAGCTGCTCTTCTATCTCTACCCTGTGCCCCTCAACATGTTCGCATTCAAGATACTGCTTATATCCGCCGCTCTTAGTTTGGTGGCGAACTTTAAGAGGGTAAACGTGAGAGACGTCTTGCTCATCTCGGCCGCCTTCTACATGGCCGCGACCCATATAAGGTGGGTGCCGCTGTTCGCCTATTTCGCCGCCCCGGTCGTTGCCTTGAACGCGTCAAGGTACCTGGAAAGCTCTGGACGCGAGTCCCCGTACCTGAACATGGGGTTCCGTCTGTTCAATATATTCCTGGTCGCGTTTCTCACCTTGAACTTCCTGTATGTCAAGGACAGGACCCTTTACGGGGTGGGCCTTAAAAGCGGCGTCTACCCGGAGGGGACCGTGAGTTTCATGAAAAAAGAGAACATAGGGGGCAATCTGTACAACGAATACGTGTTCGGCGGGTACCTTATACACAACGGCTTCAAGGTCTTCATAGACGGCAGGACCCCCACGGTCTATTCCCCGTATTTTTTCTGGAAGACCCGGCTCATCGAAACCCCGGCAAGATGGAAGAGGCTCGCTGAAGAGTACGGTATAAATGCTTCTCTTGTAAAATTAAATAACAAGTTCTGCGAGGCGGTCTGGAAAGACGGCGAGTGGGTCCCGGTTATGTTCGACGATGTCTCGGCGCTTTACCTGAGGGACGTAGAAGAGAATGCATCCACCATATCGAAGTGGGGCTTTGAGTTAAACCCCTGCAGCAATGCACCCAGATACGAACTGCCCGGGGAACAAACAGAGCTAAAAAGGATGAGGGAAGAGCTTGGAAAGGTTATCATTTATTACGCCGGGGCCGGCCTCTCTACGAAGATAGCCAGGCCCCACAGGTTATTGGGACTCGTGGATATGGAGCTCGGAGATGAGTACCTTGAGGAGGCTGCGACCGAGTTCGCCCGTTCGCTCGAAATAATCGAAGACACACGCACAAGATACGACCTCGGACTGGCCCTGGGGAAACTCAAGCGCTACGAAGAGGCTGTCATAGCCTTTGAGAAGACCCTTAAGATGGCAAAGGGCCACCTGGGCATCGGCCTTACATACCACGACATGGGGGACCATGCCATGGCCGTTGAATACCTTGAAAAGTATGTCGTCCTGGCCGATGACGAGACAGAGTACCTCGGATACAGGGCCCTGGGTCTTTCGTGTTTTGAACTCGGCAGGTTCGAATGTGCCGCCCGAAATCTAAAGAGAGCCGCTTTTATAACGGATGTAAAAAAGGAACTCGCTGAGATATACTACCATACGGGCAACTCGTTTGTTGAACTGGGGGATTTCAACATGGGCTCTTTTTATTACCGCAAGGCCATTGAGGCCGAACCGGAATACAGGGGTGTTTTGAGTGCCCTTTATGACAGCTTTAAAGAACAGGGTAGACCCGGCCCGGCCCGGGCGGTCCTGAGGGTATTGAACGGCAAGGAATGACAAATTTTGTCACAAGGACCCACCTTTTGTGCCTTTCGAAACTATAACCTGTTGATTTTTCAAGATAATTCAAATTGGCACAGGCATTGCATTTATATAAAGGCGAGTGTGGCAGATACCCTTTAATTAATAGGATAAAAAACTAAGGAAAGGAAAGGAGGTCCAAAATGTTACAGAGATTAGTTGAGAAGCGGGAAGGGGGTTTCACCCTGGTCGAGCTCCTCATCGTTGTCGCGATCATAGCGATTTTGGCCGCGATAGCCATCCCGCAGTTCACGAAGTACAGGCTCAGGTCTTACAAGTCCCAGATAGATATGGACTCTAAGAACATCTACACCGCTGCACAGGGATATCTCATCGACAATCCCGATGAGACTGTCGACAGCCTCGCCAAGCTGAAAAGCGGCGGTTACCAGTCTTCTCCCCAGGTCAGCTTCGTGGACGGGAGCATGACCCTTACTGCTGGGAACGTCGAGGTCTTCCAGACTGCTCTTAACACTCAGGCCAAGGACAATAACGCCGTCATTTTCTACAACGGCAGAATCGAGTTCCCCAACTCGCCTGATTAATACCTCGCAATCGGCGGAGAAAAAGGAGGGGCACCAGCCCCTCCTTTTTTTATTTGAGCCCGTTTTTCCCGCCCGTTATGAACGTCGAGAATCTATTTAATCAAAAATACGCCGCCCGGGGGCTTTTCGCAATTAAGATTGTGGATAAGGGGTATTTTACGGTATATTTGTTTCAACCCTTTTTACTACCCTCGACTGCATGGACGAACCTGAAAGATATAAGTGGATGAACCAGGAGCTGGTATCGTCTTTCGTTCGAATATCGCTCATTGCCGTTACGGTAATCGTTTCTCTTCAGTTGATAGACGACGGATTCAGTTACCTCGTTGATTCAGACAACGCACTTTATATCCTTTTAACCAAGGCCCTGGCAACGGGCCAGGGTTATGTGAGTATACATTTGCCAGGGCACCCCG
>JAUVFY010000184.1 GCA_030594025.1 Deltaproteobacteria bacterium
AAAGATGGTGCCCAGGGACGGAATCGAACCGCCGACACGAGGATTTTCAGTCCGAAATGTGGCATTCCCGCTCTCCTCCACAAATGCCTATATAACATGGAAAATCCTTGAATTGCAAGGGTTTTCCATCAAAGGGGATAGTTGGTTGGGGTTGGGTGAAATTGGGTAGAACTAAGGGCTTGTGGTTACAAAATGGTTACACTAAAAGCCCCAGGGTCTTATGGCCTTGGGGCTTTTTTAGCTTAGTCTAAAAGGTTAGTCTAAGATTCACGATTTTACCTACAAATGTTCAATTTTGCAGAGAATTGATAATTAAGGATTACAGGAAGTACTCCTCACTCAAATATTCTTCTTATCAGCCTCCACCCTCAATCTCTTTATCTCCTCCAAGACTTCCCCGGTTCCGAGGAGGCAGGGAGGGTCCTTAAAGAACTAAATAAGCCCAAAGGTGTATAGTAGACAATATAGCCCGACTCCTTGACAACCCAGGGGTTTTCCTGTAACTTAAAGGCAGTCCATTTTGCGCCCGGCAAACGGGCGTTTTTTAATTTTTTTTGTCTTGGACACGAAAAAAACCGATATAGGGTTCATGGCCGAGGCCTTGAAAGAGGCCCGGAAGGCAGAGAAAAAGGGCGAGGTGCCCGTGGGGGCCGTAGTCGTCCATAAGGGGGCGGCAGTAGCGAGGGGACATAACACGAAGGAGACCGCAGGCGACCCCACGGCCCACGCCGAGCTCGTCGCCTTGAAAAAGGCCTCCAGGAGGCTCGGTGCCTGGCGCTTGAAGGGGGCCACCCTTTACGTAACCCTCGAGCCCTGCATAATGTGCATGGGGGCCATGGTCCAGGCAAGGCTCAGTAGGCTGGTTTTCGCATGCTACGACCCCAAGGGCGGAGCCTGCGGCTCGCTTTATGACATATCAAAGGATAAGAGGCTTAACCACAGGATAAAAGTAACTTCGGGCGTTTCTGAGGCCGAAGCGGGTGAGCTCTTAAAGGGGTTCTTTTCAAAACTCAGGAAGAAAAAAAGAAAAAAATCAGTTAAATAGCCGGGGGGATAAATGGCGATAGATATAAAGGACATAAAGGATAATATCTTCCGCGAATACGACATAAGGGGGATTTACGGTACTGACCTCACCAAAGGGGTCGCCGAGGCCCTGGCAAGGGCCTCAGCCCTTTATATTAAAGAAAAGACGGGTAAGGAAAGGCTCAAAATAAGCATAGGCCGGGACGTAAGACTGAGCTCGGATGAGTTAAGGGACGCCCTCGTTAAGGGGTTTATCGAAAGCGGCGTAGACTGCGTGGACCTGGGCCGCTGCCCCACACCTCTACAGTACTTTTCCCTTCATACGCTCGGGCTTGACGGGGGGGTGATGATAACCGGAAGCCACAACCCGCCAGAATACAACGGCTTCAAGGTGAGCGTAAGGAGGGAGACCATCCACGGGGCCGAAATACAGGAGCTTAAAAATATTTTAAAGAAGGTCGTAACCGAGGCGCCCCTGGCCGTGGAGGCGGGCCAGGTCGAAGAACTTGATATCATCTCAAGATACGTCCGTTGGGTGACAGAGAAGATATCCATCCCCTCAGGGCTTGCTAAACCCATAAAGGTGGTACTCGATGCGGGAAACGGCACGGCCGGGCTCGTTGCCCCGGGGCTTTTGAGGGCCCTGGGCTGCGAGGTGGTGGAACTTTACTGCGAACCCGACGGGAACTTCCCGAACCACCACCCAGACCCCACTGTCGCGAAAAACCTCGAAGACCTGATAGAAACCGTCGAAAGGGAGAGGGCGGACTTCGGGGTGGGATACGACGGGGACTCTGACAGGATAGGGGTCGTTGATGAGAAGGGCGGCATAATCTGGGGTGACCAGCTCATGATAATATTTTCAAGGGATATCCTCAAAACCACGCCCGGTGCGACGATCGTTGGTGAGGTCAAATGCTCCCAGGTCATGTACGACGAGATAGAGCGTGCCGGCGGCAAGGCCGTCATGTGGAAGACGGGACACTCGCTTATAAAGTCCAGGATGAAGGAGCTCGGGGCGGCCATGGCCGGGGAGATGAGCGGCCACATCTTCTTTGCCGACAGGTACTTCGGTTTTGACGATGCCGTATACTCGTCGTGCAGGCTCGTCGAGATTCTGGCCAAAAAAAGGCTCAAAGAGCCCGGCTCGCCCTTCTCGAGCCTCCTCGAGGGGCTCCCGGCAACCTATCTCACCCCGGAGGTGAGGATAGAGTGCCCGGACGACGAAAAGTTCCAGGTAATAGAAAGACTCAAAGGGGTAGTAGCAGGCGGAACCGATAGGCTCAAGATAAAAGAGATCGTGACCATAGACGGGCTGAGGATAATCTTTGAGGGGGGCTGGGCGCTCGTGAGGGCGAGCAATACCCAGCCCGTACTGGTCTTGAGGTTCGAGGCCCGAACAGACGAGTACCTTGAAGAACTCAAGGGGTTTGTAAAGGAACGGCTCGAAAAGGTCCGCCCGGGGAGCTCGGTTCCCATATAAAATCGGCTAAAATTGAAGAATCTGAAAGGGTTTCAATGAAAATAAATTACCTTTAAGATAAAATAAGATAAAAATTGACTTGCCGGTAGTTTTTGATATAATTTTCAATTACTGTAACTTAAGAGGGGGTGTGATTTTTTTGGCAGAGGTAAGGGTCGTAGACGACCAGCTTGAAAAGGCGCTCAAGATTCTAAAAAGGAAACTTGCACAGGACGGTACGTTCAGGGAAATAAAAAAGCGCAGGTTTTACGAAAAGCCGAGCGTAAAGAAGAAAAGGAAACGCCAGGAGGCCACCAAGCGGCGCGCGAAGAAAACCACAAGGTATCATGAATAGGGTTTTTTAATTCGCGTCCTTTTATTTCCTGCCTTTTACGAGCTCATCGACTACCGATGGGTCCGCAAGGGTTGATACATCACCGAGGTCCTCGGTTCGCCCCCCGGCGATCTT
>JAUVFY010000232.1 GCA_030594025.1 Deltaproteobacteria bacterium
AAAAAACTGTCGACTTTTGCGCCCTTATGGTTCTATAATATTAAATTAATTCCGCCGTGTCCGTTCAGGGCACATAGAAAACGCGGTTCAGGAGGAGTGCTTGAAAAAGGTTGAGGTTCTCGCACCGGCTGGAAACCTGGCATCTTTGAAGACGGCCATCGAGGCCGGCGCCGACGCCGTTTACCTCGGCTTCCGCGACGCAACAAACGCGCGGAACTTCGAGGGGCTTAACTTCACGGAAAAGGACCTCGAAGAGGGTTTAAGCTATCTCAGGGCAAGCTCTAAGAGGTGCTACGTAGCAATAAACACCTTCCCCCAGAGGGACACCCCTTCTCGATGGCGCCGCACGGTGGACATGGCCGCTGAGCTGGGCTCTGACGCCTTGTTACTGGCAGACCTCGGGGTCCTGAAGTACGCGCGGGAGGCCCACCCGGATACGGAAATCCACCTTAGCGTACAGGCGAGCTCATCGAACTACGAGTCAATAAACTTCTACAAGAAACACTTCGGAATAAAAAGGGTGGTGCTGCCCAGGGTCCTCACGGTCCAGGAGATGAAGGAGATAGGTGAAAAAACGGACGTCGAGCTCGAGGTCTTCGTCCTCGGGGGACTGTGCATAAACATGGAGGGAAGATGCTATCTTTCGAGCTTCGTAACGGGTGCTTCGACGAACACCGAAGGGGCGTGCTCGCCCTCGAGGTTCGTACGCTTCGTAAACAACGACTCGGGGATGTTGAGCATATCGCTCGGGGGGCTCCTGTTGAATGAACTTCCCCCGGGGGAGTCCTCGCCTTACCCCACGTGCTGCAAGGGCCGCTACATGGGGCCCGGCGGCGAGCCGGTCTACGCCATAGAAGACCCCGCCTCCCTGAACGTATTAGACATGCTCCCCCAACTCGTAAGAGCCGGTGTGGTCTCTCTCAAGATAGAGGGGCGCCAGAGGACAAAGAGCTACGTGGCCTCCATGACCAGGATGGTTAAAGAGGCCGTTGATTCCTATTATTCCAACCCTGACGGCTATAATGTGAAATCCAGATGGAAGGCACAGGCCCTTTCGGTCTTTGAGGGCACGTCCCAGACACACGCCTGTTACAGGGAAAAGTAACCCGTGTGGCAGGGCACGGGAAAAGACGAAATGGCCTTGCAAAGCGAACTTTGATATACGGGCATAACACAAATAAAAAAATTAAAATTAAAAAAATGGAACTAACGCTCGGTCCGGTACTTTTTGAATGGTCGAGGGATAAGCTCTTGAGCTTCTACGAGGAGGTCTCCGGGATGCCCCTAACGAGGGTCTATCTCGGCGAGGTCATCTGCGCGAAGAAAAAGGGCCTTTCCACGGAGGACATCTATGAGGTTGGAAGGATGCTCGAGAAGGCGGGAAAGAAGGTCGTTACATCAACCCTTGCGGTGGTATCGAACGAGGAGGAACTCACGCTTGTAAGGGAGGCCGCCGGTTTACCCTTCGCCATAGAGGCCAACGACATGAGTGTCTTTAATATCGTGGAAGGCACCGGAAAAGAGCTCTCCGCCGGCCCCCACATACAGGCCTACAACACCGATGACATTGAGTTCCTCAGGGAGGCGGGCGCAAAGAGGTTTACCTTCCCGGTAGAGCTCCCGAGAGAGTCCTTGAGGTATAATATAGAGAAGACCGGGGTGGAGGCCGAGGTCTTCGCCCACGGCAAGGTCCCGCTGGCCTTTTCCTGGAGGTGCTATACATCAAGGGCCTTCGGGCTAAAAAAATCCGCATGCCGCCTCGACTGCGCGAGGTACCCCGACGGGATGGAGATAAATACCCTCAAAGGCGAGCCGGCATTTACGATCTCGGGGAACTTTATCCTGAGCGCCCTGCCCCTTACACTTGTAGAGTTCACCGACGACCTCGCCGAGATCGGCGTGAAGGCCTTGCGGGTCTCCCCACACCACCGCGACACCGGAAAGATAGTCGAGGTTTTCAGTCATAGGCTTGCGGGCCTCATGGGCCCGGCCGAGGCGCTCGAAGAGCTCAAAGCGACGAGCCCGCGGGGGTTCTCGAACGGATGGTACACGGCCGCACCGGGAAGGGTGTACAGGGCCCCGGCGGGACTCTGACCGGCAGGGCAGTTAAAAAGGTTGCCCCAAAAAGGTTTTAATGGATTGGGCATGTAACGGGTGTGTAAATGTTACCCAATTTTTAAAAAAGGAGGTAACAATGGCCGACCTAATTGAAAGAACAATA
>JAUVFY010000256.1 GCA_030594025.1 Deltaproteobacteria bacterium
CTCCATCGATTGTAAGCCCTCCGTTGAGCCTTATTTCACCCCTTTCAGCGAGCGTGGTAGCCGGGTATCTCACCTCTGATTCGAGCCTTGTAAAGTGGAGCCTCTCGGCCCAGAACTCGGGCGTGATACTTTCGAGCTTCAGGGATATATCGGGGGCCAGCTCATCAAACCCGTCGCTTGCGCTGTAGGTTATATACTCACTTTCTTCACCGAAAAAGCTCTCGCCCTCTGTTAGCGCAAAGACCCCTTCAAAACGTGTCAGGAGGGTTATCCTCAAACCTATAAAGATTATCAGAAATGCTGCGTGAAAGAGTATGTTGCCGGTATAGGCATACCGCCTGGTAAAGAGGTTTACCATGACATTGGCGAGAAAGGGGATAGACAGAATCGAAATGGGGACCCAGAGCATCCAGACGGCGGGTATGAGTTGCAGGAACCATAAGGCGGTTAGCCAGAGGAAGTATATGACACCTGTTATGAGAAGACCCAGGGTGAGTGCCCTGGACCCGAGAAATCTTATAAACTTCACAAGGAATCCGTTTAGTGATTTTGTTGGAGTTGAACCGCTCGTCTATCTTTTTATTGGAGCCGACATGGAAAGCCCTTGCGGCGGAGGTATCTGTCATTCTTCCATAAACTTGCCTTTTGCTTCATCCATCAAGGCTTCATCGATGACCCTGAGGCCTTTTTTGTCGGCGAGCCCCTCTACCGCCCTCTTTGCCATTGGTCTTATGAAGGCGGGGACCTTTTCGAGCCTCTTTTCGGCCTCAGGGGTCCACACGGGCGGGCCTTGCCGCGGCTTCTCACCCCCCTTTTCACCCTCGCGGGCTTTAAGAGTGGTCCTTGTGAGCTCCAGGGGCTTCACATCCCCTTTGCCGCCCATCTTCACACCCAGGCTGTAAACTAACTGCGTTTCACCGGGATTCGTGACCATTGAAAACCGGGCCCCGCAGCCGGGACATGAAAAAGAGACCTTCATCGAATCCCTTGCAATCTCTTCCTCCCTTTTAAAGTCCATGGGGAGCTCGCACTTTTCGCATATGAATCTCATTTAACCCGTTCCTTTCTTAAAGACTTTCGGCCATGACCCTTTTATAGTCAATGACGGCTACAAGCCTTTCCGCTATGTCATGGAAGGCCTTTACCGTAGCGAAACCCTTTTCGGTTAACGGTATTCCCTTGTCACAACTTTCGTTTAACACGCTGTCAAAAGGGACCTTGCCCAGAAAAGGTATGTCGAATTCCTTGGCCAGTCTCTCTCCGCCGGGCCTCTTAAAAAGCTCCACCCTATCGCCGCACGAGGGGCACACGAAACCGCTCATGTTCTCTACGAGTCCGAGAACCGGGATATTGAGGTCCCTGTCCAGGTTTATAAACTTTGAGACCACCATTGTCGAGACCTCCGAGGGGATGGTCACAATCAGCGCACCGTCCATGCCCGGCACGAGCTGGGTTATTACGGCCGGTTTGTCACTGTTTGAAGGAGGAAGGTCTATGAGGAGGTAGTCAAGGTTGCCCCATTGTATGTCGGCGAGGAACTCCCTTATTACACCCGCCTCCATCTGTCCCCGCCACACGGACTCAAAAAGCGCCTGCCCGCTCCATTCCCATTCTACGGGGGTTTTTCCCCCGGGAAGGAGAAGCGCCATGGAAGCCACCTTTATACCGAAGGGGCCGATCGCTGGCTCTATTCCCTCCGGGTCTTCCCGTCCGGAAGAACTTTCCATTAAATTCTTTATCCCCAGCATCCCTGGTATGCACGGGCCGTTTATGTCCGCGTCAAGAATGCCGACTTTATGGTCCTTCCTTGCAAGAGAAATGGCAAGGTTAACGGTAACTGTGCTTTTCCC
>JAUVFY010000016.1 GCA_030594025.1 Deltaproteobacteria bacterium
ACAAGAGTGTCTATGTCGCGGACTTCTATAACCACAGGGTCCAGGTCTTTGACAGGAACGGAAGATACATTACATCCTTCGGCAAAATGGGGATAGGCTCGGGGGAGTTCCGCGGCCCAACGGACGTGGCTGTAAGTAAAGACGGCTATATCTATGTTTCTGACTGGAAGAACCACAGGGTGCAGAAGTTCCGCATCACTGATTGATTTACCCCGGACAAAACTGCGTATGTTGACAACCCGGGATATAGGGGTTTTAATTAGTTTAGAGAAAGGGCTTTGATTTGAATCCACACAATCAAAAGTCTTTGGAAAGAGGTGGACATGAAGTCGACCGCACCGATAATGCTCATGCTCCTGGCCCTTTTTATCTCGGGCTTTGATTTTACAAAGCATTCCATCCCGGTTGACGAGATAATCTCCGGCGGCCCGCCAAAAGACGGCATACCGTCGCTTACGGAGCCCAAGTTCGTAACCGCCGAGAAGGCCAAATTCTTAAAGGAAAAGGACAGGGTAATCGGGGTCGTATTTGACGGCCATGCCAAGGCCTACCCGATAAAGATACTGAACTGGCACGAGGCGGTAAACGACGTTACCGGCAAGATAAAATTCCTGGTTACCTGGTGACCGCTTTCATATGCCGGTCAGGTCTATGACCGGGAGATAGGCGGTAAGCCCTATACATTCGGCATCTCGGGCCTCCTGTACAAGGCCAACGTGCTTCTGTACGACAGGCAGACAGAGAGCCTTTGGTCCCAGATAAAAAGGGAGGCCGTTACGGGCCCCATGACCGGGACAAAGATTAAAACCCTCCCCTCAACTCTAACCACCTGGAAGAAGTGGAAGAAGCGCCATCCCGACACCCTTGTGCTTTCCACGGACACCGGCTACATAAGGGATTACTCGAGAGACCCTTACGAGTCCTACTACTCAAGTCCCTTCAGGTTCTTCGGGTTCAGGGGAAAGGTGGGCCCCGAGCTCCCTGAAAAGGAGCTCGTCCTCGGAGTGGATATAGGCGCGGAGAAAAAGGCCTACCCCTTGAGCGTTTTAAAGAAGATAAAAACCCCCTTTGAGGACACGATTTCGGGCCAGAAGATTACAATCCACTTCGACAGCGACACAGAGGAGGCCTTTGCCACGGACAAGGAAAAAAACAGGGTCCCGGGGGTGCTAACTTACTGGTACGTGTGGAACGCCTTCCACCCGGATACGACCGTGTTCAAGGGCGAGTAGACGGGCGCTTTGAAAGAAGAAACGTAAGGCACGTAAGCTTTGTGCCTCTTAAAAATCCTTATCAACGATTTGCCTTAATGAAGGGTGATAGGGGCCCGCGACGATACTCTCCTCGAGTTCTTTCGTGGGCTGGAGCCCCATCCTTATAACAGGTATTCCGGAGTCATTGAAAATTCCGTAGACCTCCCTCAAGACATCCACCATCTCCTCGAGCGCCCACGGAGCATACTCCCCCCTGAGGTACCTCCCGTGTAGCGGCGTGTCCCCTACGACAAGGGTAGGATATACACGCACGAAGTCTGGCCGGAGCTCCGAAGCTCTCCTGGTGGTCTCAATGATTGTAGCGCGGGTATCGCCGGGAAGACCGGGCATTATCTGGAGCCCCACTTTAAAACCCTCACCCTTTAGAAGCTTAACGGCCCTTACGGTAGCCATCGAGTCGTGACCCCTTCCGGAAAGTTTGAGTACCTC
The DNA here is from genome assembly GCA_030594025.1 of Deltaproteobacteria bacterium. GTDB lineage: Bacteria > Desulfobacterota > GWC2-55-46 > GWC2-55-46 > JAUVFY01 > JAUVFY01. Next base: position 1,704 of record JAUVFY010000016.1, read on the forward strand.
ATCTTTCATCGACTGGACCCCGAGCTCAACGGTCTCTACCCCGTAGCGGCTCAAAAGGTGAAGGGTTTCCCTCGAGATGTAATCAGGCCTCGTGGAAAGCCGGAGTGCGTGGATTGTTTTATTTAGTACGAACTCGTAAGCGGTTTCGAGGTAGTCTCTCTGTAAGGCCTCGGGAAGTCCGGTAAAATTCCCGCCGTAGAAGGCTACCTCGCGCCTTCCCGGGCCATTCCATGTCGAGAGGTAGCTACGGACCGTCTCACTTACGTCCCCGGGCGAAGGCAACCGGTACCCGCCTGTTATCGCGGCCTGGTTACAGAAGACACAGCGGTGGGGGCACCCAGCGAAGGGGATGAAGATGGGAATAATTAATTGCTTTTTCCTTGCCATCTTTAAATAACCCCGAACGTTATTGTAGTGCCAAAACAAATTATAAAAAAAAGTCTTTTATAATTATCCATCCCCCAAATATTATGAAAAAAATCGCAGCAATCTTCCAACCAATTTTCATTAGTTTGATTTCAAAGGCTGAAAATTCTCTAAGAGGCCAAGTTTCAATTAACATATTGACCCATTTATATGATCTTATAAAAATGAGTAGTCCCAGAAGAATAAAAAAGAAACCTACCAACACGCCCCCATAATTTATTGTCTGCATTTTATTAACGCCTAACCACACTTTGGTGTGCTGGAACCGAATTATCAGCTCCGTGACTTCAGCTTCTCCAGCGCCTCGCATGCGGCGAGCTGCTCGGCGTCCTTTTTTCTCATCGCACGCCCCTTGCCCATGACCTTGCCCGCAACGACCGCCTCCACATAAAAGACCTTTTTGTGTGCTGGTCCTTCCTCTTTTACCACCCTGTACGTGGGTGTCTTCTTATAGAGCCTCTGCGTGAGTTCCTGAAGTTCCGGCTTGTAATCGAAGTGTCCCGGTTTGGACACATAGGTCTCTATAGTGAGCGAGAATAGCTCCTCGGCAAAGGAATATACGGTCCTGAAGCCACGGTCGAGGTATATGGCGGCGATCAAGGCCTCAAAGGTATCCGCAAGTATGGCGGGGTTGTCCATCCCCCCTGACCTTCTCTCCCCCTTTCCCATAAGCAGGAGCTCTCCAAGGCCGAGGTCCTTTGAGAGAAGAGCGAGGGCGCGCCTGTTTATGAGCCTTGCCCTGAGTTTTGTAAGCTCCCCCTCCACCATTTCAGGGAACTTTTTGAAGAGTATATGGCTTATTGCAGTGGAAAGGACGCTGTCACCGAGGAACTCGAGCCTCTCGTTACACTCGAGCCCCCTGCCGCCCCTTTCGTTAAGATAGGAGCGGTGAACAAAGGCCATCTCAAGAAACGCGTCGTCCTTGAAAGAAAAGGGCAGACCTTCCTTGAACCTTTTTAAAGCATCTTTTCTCTTCATGACAGTAAATGACCCACCATGCCCGAGCTGGAAAAATCTGTCAGGCGTACCTCGAGCTCCCCGGAAGCCCGGCTGTAGCTGGCCTGTGCGTCTTCTATCAATACCGGAATATAGTTCCTCGTCCTCCCCTTTAACATGCCTGTTTCCCTGTCCCTCTTGCCTTCGATAAGGACCTGAGACGTGCAGCCCATAAAACTCCTGTAAAAATCCTCCCTCTTGAGCCCGTCCAGCCCCTTTAACCGGTTGCACCTCATTTTAACGGTTTTACTTTTCACCTGGTCCGGGTATTCGGCCGCGGGGGTGCCCCTCCGCTTTGAATAGGGGAAGACGTGCAGGTAAGATACGGGCAGATCCCTTATAAGTGAAAAAGTGTTTTCGAACTCCCCGGGGCCCTCCCCCGGAAAGCCCGCTATCACGTCCGCGCCTATTGATACCCCGGGAATATTTTTTATTAGCCTTTCGACCCTCTCCGTGAAGAACTCCCTCGTATAGGGCCTCCTCATCCTCTTAAGTATAAGGTTGTCCCCGCTCTGGAGCGGTAGATGCAGGTGGTTGCAGACGGTCCTTGCACCCTTTAAGACCTCTATCACCTCATCGGTAACCTCGTCGGGGTCGATGGAGCTGATTCTAAAGCGGCACGGGTAAGACCTTTTCTCAACCTCCTTTAAAAGGTGAGTTAAGCTCGTCCGGGGGGTTAAATCCACCCCATATGCACCGAGGTGTATGCCCGTGAAGACTATCTCTTTAAAACCCTTATTAACGAGCACTTCTATCTCTTTTAATACCTCAATGGTGGGCAGGCTCTTGGAGCTGCCCCTGGCCAGGGGAACTATGCAGAAGGTGCACCTGCGGTTGCACCCATCCTGGAGCTTTAGATTCACACGGGTCCTGTCGTAACCGTTCGAGGCCCTCAAAGAAAGGGGGGTTCCCACCTCAAAAGGGCCGACTACCTTCTCAGGGCCCTCTTTTCGCCTCCCCTTTCTGATGTACTCGATTATCCTCGTCTTTTCGGGGTTTCCCAGTACATAGTCCACACCCTTTACCCCTGCGACCTCGTCCGGGTAGACCTGTGCATAGCAGCCCGTAACGATAATCACGGCGTCGGGGTTCGCCCTCAGTGCCCTCCTTATCTGCTGGCGGGACTGGCTGTCCGTTTTTGCGGTAACCGTGCAGGTGTTAATCACGTACGCGTCCGCAGGGCCGGGAAAGGGCACAGTTTCGAACCGCTCCTCCCGGAGCATCTGCCCGAGGGCCGTTGAATCGTACTGGTTGGACCTGCAGCCGAGTGTTGTTATTGAGACCTTGTTCGCCATCTTTCTTGAAGAAAAAATTTTTATAAACGGGTCATTGACCCACGTTTCCCTTAATAGCCCTCTCTATCCAGCCGCCTCCGAGGACCACGTCACCGCGATAAAGTACAACCGCCTGCCCCGGCGTTACTGCCTTCTGCGGGGTGGAAAACGTAACGCGCACCTTTCCTTCTTCCGCCAGTATGACCTCTGAGGCAACCCCCGGATGCCTGTAACGGATCTTCGCTGTAACCTTCTCCCCCTCACGGGGCACATCGCCTATCCAGTTGAATTCCCGTGCCTCAAGCCCGCTGGTTAAAAGCTCCTCCTCAGGGCCGACTATGAGCCTGTTGGCTTCCATGTCCATCGCGAGGACGTACCGGGGGCCGCCGGCCCCTCCTATGTTAAGGCCCCTTCTCTGGCCTACGGTATATCTGAAAAGCCCCCTGTGCGAGCCGAGGACGTTGCCGTATCTGTCGATAATCTCCCCTTCCCTCTGGCCGGCCCTTGCGCTGACGAACTCGGGGTAACCATCGCCGTCCACGAAACATATCTCCTGGCTCTCCTTTTTCTCTGCGGTTCTGAGCCCGAACCTCCTTGCGTGTTCTCTCACCTCGGTTTTCGTAAGAGGGCCGAGGGGGAATATGACCTTTTCGAGCTGAGCGGGTGTCATGGTAAAAAGAAAATACGACTGGTCCTTTTCCGGGTCGACCCCTTTAAAGAGTTTTAATCCGTCAGACTCATCCCTTTCAATTCTCGCATAGTGGCCAGTAGCAAGGTAGCGGGCGTCGAGCTCAAGTGCTCTTTTCAGGAGCACCTCGAACTTGAGGACCTGGTTGCATTTTACGCAGGGATTAGGGGTTTCGCCCCTGGTGTAGCTTTCTACGAAGTAGTCCACAACCTCCCTTGAGAAGGGCTCCTCGAAGTTTACAACATAGAAGGGTATCCCAAGTGTGTCGGCAACCCTCCTCGCGTCATGGATGTCTTCGAGCGAGCAGCAGCTTCCCGGGGTCGAAGCCCCGGCGTCCTCTTCCGACGAGTTATCCCAGAGCTGCATGGATATGCCCACCACCTCGAAGCCCTGCTCCTTAAGGAGCGCGGCGGCTACCGAGGAATCTACACCTCCGCTCATTGCAACCACAACCCTTCTGTTATTTACGGTGTTTCCCATCTTTTAAAAACCCATATAAAAAAAGGCGGGAAGAGTCTCATTGACCAGTTTTATTTATAATTAAAACTCTCCCGCCCTTTGAAACTATTTAGATTCGTTTTTCTTGTAGTCCTCTATAGCCGAGTGAAGCGCGTCCGCCGCAAGGTTCGAGCAGTGCATCTTTACCGGCGGCAGCCCGTCCAGGGCCTCGGCCACGGTCGCGTTGGAGATCTTCTCGGCCTCGTCGAGGCTCTTACCCTTTACGAGCTCTGTGACCATTGAGCTTGTGGCTATCGCGGCCCCGCAGCCGAAGGTCTTGAACTTTACGTCCTTTATTATGTCGTCCTCGACCCTTATGGTGAGCTTCATTATATCGCCGCACTGAGGGTTACCCACGGTGCCCACGCCGTTCGCGTTCTCCACCTCCCCCACGTTCCTGGGGTTGGAAAAATGGTTCATCACCTTTTCACTGTACATCCCTTGCTCCTTTTTGCTTTAACGGGCTTTTTTGCTTAATTAAACCCTTATCATCAATGTCCCTTCTCTTCAAAGCTTATTTCCGCACGTTTACCCTCTTCGGCCGACCACAGCGGAGACATGCTCCTCATCCTCTCAACAATCGGCGGCATCTTATTAAGGAGATAATCCACGTCTTCAGCCGTGTTGACCCTTCCCAGGCTGAACCTTACCGAGCCGTGGGAGAGCTCCGGGCGGATACCCATCGCGATGAGTACGTGAGAGGGCTCCAGGCTCCCGGATGTGCATGCCGAGCCGCTCGATGCCGCTATGCCGAGCATGTCGAGGTTTAAAAGAAGAGACTCCCCCTCGACGAACTCAAAACCCAGGTTCGCCGTGTTGGGAAGCCTATTTTCCGGGTGCCCGTTACGGGTAGTGTAGGGGATCTTTTCCATAAGGCCTTTTTCTAACCTGTCCCTCAAGGCCCTAACCCTCGAGGAGACCTCATCCATGTCCCTCAAGGCCATCTCGCATGCCTTGCCGAGCCCCACGATGCTCGCGACGTTCTCCGTGCCCCCGCGCCTCCTTCTTTCGTGGTGGCCGCCGTGGATAATGGGCACGACCCTCACGCCCCTTTTCACGAAAAGCGCCCCAACACCCTTGGGGCCGTATAGCTTGTGCGCGGAAATTGTCAAGAGGTCGCAGTTTATATCCTTTACGTTTAAGGGCACCTTGCCAGCTGCCTGGACCGCGTCCGTGTGGAAAAGCACCTTGTGCGCCCGTGCGATACGGCCTATCTCACCTACAGGCAATATTACCCCGGTTTCGTTATTGGCGGACATGATGGTAATCAGTACCGTCTTAGGGGTAATGCTCTTTTCAAGCTGCGCAAGGTCTATCATGCCCTCTGTGTCCACATCCAGCCATGTTACCTCGAAACCCTCCCTCTCGAGGTACTTTAAGGTGCTCATGACCGAGGGGTGTTCGACCCTGGTGGTTATTATGTGGTTGCCCTTGGCCTTCCTGGAAAATACTGTCCCCTTGATCGCAAGGTTGTTACCCTCTGAGCCTGAACCTGTAAATATGACCTCCTGTGGAGTGCAGTTCAAAAGGGCGCTAACATTCTCCCTTGCCTCGTCGATGGCCTTTTTGGGCGCCCTGCCCGCCCAGTGTATGCTCGATGGGTTGCCCCATTCGTCGGAGAGGTAGGACACCATTGCCTCGAAAATCTCTTCTGCAACGGGTGTGGTGGCGTTGTGGTCGAAGTATATCTTCTTCAAAAATCCCTCCGATAAAGAAATCTATAAATCCGGTCCCCTTTTAATTCGGGTTTGTATCCCTGGCCTCAGCGCTCAGGTCTTCGAGCGTAATGGAGTTCAAGAACTCCCTTATCTTCACTCCCAGGGCCTTCCACACATTCTGTGTGGTGCATCTCGAGGCCCTTTCGCATCCGTCCGAGTCCTCGTCGAGGCATGCAACGGGGTTAAGCGACTCCTCGACGACCGTTATTATCTCGCCCACGCTTATCTCCCGCGGTGGTCTGGCGAGCACATACCCGCCGCCCGGCCCCCTTACGCTCCGTACCACGTTACCCTTTCTGAGCTTTACGAAAAGCTGCTCAAGGTAGGCGAGAGATATGTCCTCTTCAACAGAAATATCCTTAAGCGTAACGGGTTTTTCCGCGCCGCGGCATGCAAGGTTCACCATGGCCCTTACGGCGTATTGTCCTTTTGTCGTAAGCCTCATCTTTTAACTTCCTCCTGGGCCCGGAATGGACCGGGCCGGCACCTATAAACAATTTAATATACCTTATCAAACTTGTCAAGTATTCTATTTCTGTAACTGGCCAGCTCGTATCGAGCCGAGGGGATGTAAAAAGAGGTTTTACAAGGGCCGCAGCGTATACGCATCATTCGCTCTTATGAGTGCCGGTTGCCAGCTTCTGTATCCTGGCTTCCCTCAGTACGTATTCGGTTCCGCTATATATCGTAAGGACGGCCGTAAGAAGGATAAGTAACGAAAAAAGTATCCCGGGCTCTCCCCCCGAGATGAGCGAGTATGTAACGGTTATTATCTGTGTGGCCGTAGTAAGCTTCCCCGAGATGGTGGGCGCTATTTCCACGGTCCTGCCGGAGCGTCTGAGCATCACTATGCCCCCCACTATAACCACGTCCCTCAATATTACCAGAACACAGAGGTACACGGGTATCCACCCTGTTACGGTTAGCACGACAAAGGCACTAACCAGAAGGAACTTGTCCGCAAAGGGGTCCAGCCATGCGCCGAACTCCGTTCTCTGGGTAAACCTCTTTGCGAGATAGCCATCAAGGGCGTCGCTCAGGCCGGCGACGACGAATACCACCGTTGCCGCGGTGTAACTCCTGTCCATAACGAGACCCACAAAGACTGGCACCAGCAGGATCCTCATGATCGTAAGGAGGTTCGGGACGTTGAATGTGGGGGTTGAAAACATCTTTTTCTTTTAAGTCTTTTAAGAACCGGCCTCGGGCAGCCAGTCGAAAAACCTTTTTTCTTCCTTTCCCCCGGGTCTAAAAGGAAGTGTTGAAAACGCGGCATCCACTATCCTCTGGATCCTGGGCTCATAGACCTTTATTACGGTAACCTCGATGGTGGTCTTATCCATCTTTATGTCCGACTCCTTGGTCGAGTAGGTCGCCTCCCAGAGCCTTTTTCCTTTCCTCGAAAAAAGTTCGAAGTCGGCCTCTATCTCCAACGAGGCGTAGGTTACCAGGAGTTTTTCTTCCCATTCCGTTATAGTGGTGTAAAGGACCGCATCGGCGCCGAAGAGTTTTGAGACCTCGGCGGGGCTCATCTCTTTGAAGCGTCCGCTCCCGAGCCTCAAGTACTTTTCGTCCACCTCCTCGAGGTCAAAAACAGCGTAGTTCATGGACTTGAGCCGCTCGAAGGTCATGAGCCTGAAAAGGCGTTTGACGTTCGCATCCTCCACCGTACCGCCCACGGGCAGCACTACCACCGTGCGGGGGGGCACGGAGCGGTAATCATCGGAAATTGTATACACCGGCCCGTTGGAGCAGCCAGAAACAACATTAAATAGAAAAAGCAGAAAAGACGCTATTACCCTCTTAGTCATTATCTATCCTTTCGGCCTCCCCCGGGGCCTTTATAATAATCTTGTCCTTGCCCGAAGGTATCAAAACGAACCTCTCCCCTACTTGACCTTCGAGTTTTTCCAGGAGCGTGTCCACAGTTCCCTGCACCCTCGCTGTCAGAACGATCCTTCCGGTAAAGAAGGAATTGTATGAGATGTCTTTAACGATGTCAATGCGCGCGAGGTCGTTTTTAATGGATTCATAAGTGGCATAGTCGAAAACGTCGAGGATAAGGATGGTAACGGGCCTTATATCCTCCTCGCCTCTACCGGTAAGCCTCAAAAGGTCCTCTCTTAATTGTCCCTCGTCAACCTTCGCCTCTATCCAGATGTGGTAGAACTCGACTCCGGTGACCGACCTCTCAGGGGTCATAAGCTCATCCAGGGGGATATCCGTGGGCCGGGGCTCAGCCGGGCCCGGCTCGTCCGGGAGCGTCTCGCCTTCGTTGTAGGCGGGGGATACGTCGTGGTGCGTTATCCAGCCCTCTCTGAGAATCCTGTAATTAAGCAGATAATCGGCCGCATTGTTAAGGATCTCACCGGTCGCCTCCGAATATTGAAGTACGGACTCCTCGCTGGTGAAGGCTTCGAGGACCGAAGAAACGGCGTTCCTCAAGGCATCTTCGAGAGCGCGTATCTTTGTTACCGTCTCGTCGTCAAACCTTCTGGCAGAACCCTCCGTTTTTACGACGGAGACCTCCGCCAGGCAAATTGCCCCGTGTGAAAGCAAAAGGGCTGAAAAAAGTACAATGAAAAACCTCTTCACGAAGCCACCCTTTTTGAATTTCCGGACAGGCCCTTCAAGTGGGCCTTTACCGCTGATATTATCTCCCGTTTTTCATCCGGTGAAAACCACCTGATATCGGCCTCACCGTTAAACCAGGTCATCTGCCTCTTTGCATAGCGTTTTGTATTGGTCTTTATACTCGCCACAGCATCGTCGAGCGTGCACTCCCCTGAGATATAACTCGTCATCTCTTTATAACCCAAACCATGCATGGGCTTCAAGTCCCTGTGATAGCCCATGGAAAGTAGCCGCCTGGTCTCTTCGAGGAGCCCCTCCTCCATCATCCGCTCCACCCGTCCCTCGATATCCCCGTAGATGACCTCCCTCGGCTTGTTTACGGCTATCTTCAGGCAGCTGAAGGGCTCGTCTGCAAAGGCGTGGGCCTTATGGAAATCAGAGATGGGACGTTTCGTTACATGGTAGACCTCGAGGGCCCTTATAATCCTTGTGAGGTTGTTGGGATGTATGGATGAGGCCGCAGCCGGGTCGACCTTAAGGAGTCTCTCATAAAGCCAGGCGCATCCCTTGAGCTCGGCCTCCTTTAGAAGCTTTTCTCTCAATTCCGGCACACGTGCCGGGCCTTCGAAGATCCCCCTTGTAAGGGCCCTTAAATACAACCCTGTCCCGCCCACAACGAAGACCTTCTTGCCTCTTGAATTAATATTCTTTATCGCGGCCCGGGCCTCGCGGCTGTAACGTGCCGCCGAGTAGTCCTCGTCCGGGGCTACAACGTCTATCAGGTGGTGAGCCACTCTTGCCCTCTGGTCTTTTGTGGGCTTGGCCGTGCCTATATCCATGTACTTAAAGACCTGCATGGAGTCAGCGGACACTATCTCGCCTGCGAACAGCCCGGCAAGCTCGAGGGCAAGGCCCGTCTTGCCCGATGCCGTGGGGCCCGTAATGACTATCAGCCTTGTCTTATCCATCTTTTCCCCCGCGCTACCTTCTCTTGAACATCGCCTCGATCTCTTCCCTTGTAAACCTCTTTACAACGGGCCTCCCGTGTGGACAGTGGCCCGCGAGGTCACACCTGGAAAGCTCCGAAAAAAGCGCCCCTGCCTCCTCCTTTGTGAGAGCCCTCGGACCCCTTATAACGCTGTGGCATGCAAGCGTCATAAGAACCTCTTCTATACTCTGCTCTATCCTTGAGCTTCGATTGAGCTCGGTGAGCTCCTCCAGGAGGTCCCCTATGAGGCGCGCGAGGCCCCTGCCCTCGAGTATGTCTGGGGCGGCCTTAATTAAAAAACTCTCCCCGCCCTTTTTTAAGGACGGGCCGAAGGGGATAATCTCGAAGCCAAGCCTCGCCATAACCTCCGTGGCATCCTTTATGACGGCTGTTTCCTCGGGCGTGGTCTCGAGCCTTTCGGGTACGAGCAGATACTGGGAGCTTACACGGGAGCGGTTGTAGAACTGGTCTTTAAGTCTTTCAAAACGGGTCCTTTCTGAAGCGCCGTGCTGGTCGATTAAGTAAAACTCCCTGCCCGCCGGGGATTGGGCCACGATGAACTCGCCCCAGATCTGGCCCACCATCTCCATAGAGGTAAACTCCGGGTTCAAAACCTTTTTTTCTACTTTTTCTTTTTCTTCTCTTTTTTCCGTAGGCTCGAACCCGAGCCCTGCCCCGGGGGGGCCTTTGGAGTAAGTGGGTTGTACCTCCCGGGCATTGAAAGCAGGCCTCCTCCTTGCCTCTTTAAAGGCCCTTTCAGGCGCCCCGGCTTGAGGTGCGGTTTCACCGGGAAGGGCATCTTCAGGAACGTCTGCGGTGGGAACCTTACCGAAAGACATGCTTCCGGCCCCGATGGCCTCCCTCACCGCGGCCTTTACCATGTCAAAGGCGAAAGAGGGCCTTCTGAACCTTACCTCGGTCTTTGCGGGGTGTACGTTTACGTCCACCTCGTCGAAGTGGACCTTGAGGTTTATGATGGCAAAGGGGTACCTTCCGGCCTCTATCGTTCCGCTGTATGCGTCCGCTATGGCGCGGTTAATCCCCCTGTCCCTTACCCAGCGGCCGTTTACATAGGTATAGAGCCACTTGACCGTGGGATAGGATAGGGCCGGGTTGCCCACGAGGCCTGTAACGGAAGTGGATGCGTCGATTGAGACGGATACCTCGAGGAGTTCCTTTAAGATGCTTCTTCCGAATACGTCGGCCACACCTTCCTTTAGCCCCCCTGCCCTCTTTTCTATGGGTCTTCCGGAGCCGCCGTGAACTATACTAAACCTTATCCGTGGCCGTGCGATGGCTGTCCTCTTGAAAACATCCAGTATGCGACCCCACTCCGTTGTTGCGGTCCTTAAGAACTTTCCCCTTGCAGGGGTGTTAAAGAAAAGGTCCCTTGCCTCGACCGCTGTACCCTCGGGGCAACCTTCGTCGGCTACCTCGGGCTCAGCCCCGCCGTCAACCGTAACACGGGTGCCGACCAGCTCTCCCCTTTGCTTCGTCCTCAAAGTGAGCCTGGCAACCGAGGCGATACTCGGTAACGCCTCTCCCCTGAAGCCCATGGTCGAAATCCTATAAAGGTCCTCTTCGGTTGCAACCTTGCTCGTTGCATGGCGGAGCATCGCAAGCTCTGCGTCATCCCTCGAAAGCCCGCAACCGTTGTCCACGACCCTTATGAGACGCTTTCCCCCCTCCTCGACGGTAACAGAGATCTCAGTTGCACCCGCGTCTATGGAGTTCTCTACGAGCTCCTTTACAACCGAGGCGGGCCTTTCTACGACCTCTCCCGCGGCTATCTTCGTTGAAAGTGTTTCCGGAAGGACTTTTATCTTACCCATAATGTAACCTTAAACAAAATTTCGGACCTTTGTCTTACCCATTATGCAACCTTAAACAAAAATTCGGACCTTTATCTTACCCATTATGCAACCTTAAATAGAAATTCAGACTCTTCTCTTACCCATCACGGCATCTCAGGTAAAATCAGGTAAAAATATATTCAGCGGGCAGGCCCTGCAGAGGGGTTTTTTTGTCTTGCAGAACTCTTTTCCCACCCTTACAAAAAGCGCGTGGTATTCGTTAAAGACCCGGGTCGAGCGGGCGAGGTTTTCCATAAAAAGCTCTTGCAAATCTTCGTACGTTGCGTCCCGGGAAACAAGCCCGTGGCGAACCAGGACCCTCTTTGTGTACGCGTCCACGACGAAAACAGCCCTGTCCGCCGCATAGAGTAGTATCGAGTCGGCCGTTTCAGGGCCTATGCCGTTTATCGTAAGGAGCTCTTGCCTTAAGCCCGCTGTCCTCCTCGTTAAAAACCTGTCAAGGTTTCCGCCGTAGTTGTCGAAGAGGTGGTTCAGGAAGGCCTTTAACCTTTTCGCCTTAATGTTAAAGTATCCGGCGGGCCTTATGTGCCGGGCCAGCTCCCGCACACTCAGTGCATGCATCCGGGCCGGCGTTAAAAGCCTTTCTCTTTTGAGCCCAGTTACGGCCTTTTCAACGTTCGTCCAGCTCGTATTCTGGGTGAGTATCGCGCCGACTATGACCTCGAAGCGGGTCCTGCCGGGCCACCACCCCTGGGCCCCGAAGGCCCTGTAAAGGGTCTTGTAGAATTCCTTGAGTGTATGTGCTAACTCTTTTTTCTTCACCTCTCTCAGTTTTTCTCTCAACCCGTCAATCTAACCCCTTCCCTCTGTATAGTTCTTTAGCCTCTGGACCTCTTTTTCCGTTAAGTGTCTGTACTGGCCGGGCTTGAGTCTGCCGGGTTTTAATTCAGCGAACTCGACCCTCTTGAGCTTTGCCACCGGGTGGCCCACGGCCTGGCACATCCTTTTAACGAGCCTGTTTCTCCCTTCGGTAACGGTGAGCTCTATCCATGAGTTCTCCCGCGTGGTCCTTACGAGCCGTACCGTTGCGGGCAGGGTTTTGCCGTCTTCGAGCCGCACTCCGGCAGCAAGCCTTCTTAAGTCCTTTTCGTCGGGTACGTCCTTTACCTTTACGAGATATTTCTTGGGGACCGAGTATCTGGGGTGAACGAGTCTGTTGGCGAGCTCCCCGTCGTTGGTAAGTACCAGCACCCCCTCGCAATCATAGTCGAGCCTGCCCACGGGAAAGACCCTTGCCTTAAGCTTCCTAACGAGGTCTGTTACAACGGGCCTTCCCATGGGGTCAGTGAGTGCGCTTATGTAGCCCCTGGGCTTGTTCAAAAGGATGTACGATTTTTGAGGGAGGCCCTTTAAGGATATGGTTCTTCCGTCTACCTCTACGGTGTCTTTTTCCGGGTCAATCCTTGTCCCCAGAATCGAAATCGTCTTCCTGTTTACCCTGACCCTGCCCTGGAGTATCATCTCCTCGGCCTTCCGCCTCGACGCTATCCCTGCTCTGGCCAGGACCTTCTGGAGCCTCTCGCCTCGGGGGCTCACGAGGGGCGGTTTCTTCCGTAGAGTCTTCTTCGGGGACATCTTCTTCCTCCAGAATTTCAATGTCCTTAAGGGTGGGAAGGCTTGCAAGGTCTTTGAGGTCAAAGGCCTCGAGGAACTCTTTAGTCGTGCCGTAGACAACGGGCCTTCCGGGTGCGTCCTTCCTTCC
>JAUVFY010000146.1 GCA_030594025.1 Deltaproteobacteria bacterium
CCCCCATGTGGGGGTCACCTCCGGAACTAAAAGTCTTGGGAGGGGGGTCTGCGGGGGAACACTTCTCCAGAAGGGTTCCCCCCAGAAAGGAGTCCATATTTGCGGGCGGCTGTTTACTACAACAATAACGACGTACGTATAGAGGAGTTGGAGCGGCCCGGACCGGGCCCCGGCGAGATACTCGTAAAGGTCGAGGCGAGCGGCATATGCGGTAGCGACGTGATGGAGTGGTACCGCGTGAAGAAGGCCCCGCTTGTGCTCGGCCACGAGATAGCCGGGACCGTCGAAGAGACGGGCATGGGGGTCAAGGGTTTTAAAGAGGGCGACAGGGTCACGGTATCGCACCACGTGCCGTGCAACACGTGCCGCTACTGCCGTGCCGGACACCACTCTGTCTGCGAGACCCTGAGACGAACGAACTTCGATCCCGGAGGGTTTGCCGAGTACGTGAGGGTGCCCGCGATAAACGTAGACACGGGGACCTTTCTCCTTCCCGGGGGGGTCTCTTTCGAGGAGGGCTCATTTTCCGAGCCCCTGGGCTGCGTCGTTCGGGGGTTCAGGGCGGCCGGTTTCGAGCCGGGAAAAACTGTAGCGGTTCTGGGTAGCGGCATAGCGGGGCTCCTTCATGTAAAGCTCGCAAAGGCGCTCGGAGCTGGTGCAATCATCGCAACCGACGTAAACGACCTTCGGCTCGATGCGGCCCGAAGGTTCGGTGCGGACCTCACGGTAAGGGCCGACACGGAGGACGTTCCATCGAAGGTAAGGGAGGCGAACTCCGGCAGGCTTGCGGACATTGTATTTTTGTGCATTGCCGGGGATAAGGCCATCGCCCAGGCGATGGAAAGCGTTGACAGGGGAGGGACAATACTCTTTTTCGCCCCCAGGGAGCCCGGAAGCACCTTCCCCATGCCGCTTTTCGACATCTGGCACAACGACATTACTCTTAAGAACTCCTATGCGTCCTGCCCCGCGGATACGGTAGCGGCGATAGAGCTTATTCATGACAACAGGGTAAGTGTTGCTGACATGATAACCCACAGGCTCTCTCTCGGGGAGGCACCCCTGGGCTTCAAGCTCGTCTCAAAGGGAGGCGAGTCAATTAAGGTCATAATAGAGTGCCAGAGGTAGAGGCAATTGTACGGGTTTTTCAGTGACGACACCGGTCCTGGACCGTTTTTTCAGGAGGTTAAATGAAGAAGGTCGGCATAATTGCGAAGTTGAGTAACCCCAGGGCAGTGGAGGTGAGCGGCGAGGTTGCGAAGTGGCTTACCGAAAGAAAGGTCGAGGTCTACGGGGATAAGGGGCTGGCCGAAAGCGTGAAGCTGGTGAAAGTCGTCTCAAAGGAGGATATGCCAGAGGTGATAGACACGCTCATCGTCCTCGGCGGCGACGGCACAATGCTCGCAGCGGCCAGGATAATCGACGGGAGGAAGATACCTATTCTCGGGGTCAACCTCGGGAGCCTCGGGTTTCTGACGAGCGTTACCGTGGACGAGGTCCACAAGGTGCTCGATATGATGCTGAAGCAAGAGCGCGTGCCCACCGAGGAGAGGATGATGCTCTCTGTGGAGGTCACCAGGGGTGGGCAGAAAGTGGCCTCTTACAGGGTTCTGAACGACGCTGTAATAAAGGGCACCATCGCGAGGCTCGTGGAGCTTGAGACCCGCATAAACAAGGAGTATGTGACCACTTACAGGGCGGACGGGCTCATAGTGGCAACACCCACGGGCTCAACGGCATATTCGCTTTCCGCGGCCGGGCCCATACTCTATCCCACGATACATTCGATAATAGTCGTGCCCATCTGCCCGTTTAACCTCACCAACAGGCCCGTGGTCATACCGGACTGGATGGACGTCGAGGTGGGGCTCATGCAGGAGCACGCAAGGGTGGAGCTCACCTTAGACGGCCAGATCGATATCCCGCTTTTCGGGGGAGACAGGGTGGATATAAAGAGGGCCGATACGAACGTTTATCTCGTGAAATGCGAGCCCAGGAGTTACTTTGCTATACTGAGGGAGAGGCTCATGTGGGAGGTGAAGAAGTCCTGAAGGAAAGCCCCCGATGGGCAACCCTTGCCCTTCTCTTACCCACAGCCTGCCCGATTTATTTAAAACCATGCTCTTAGAGATAAGGATAAAAGACTTCGCCATCATAGACGACCTCTCCGTCACTTTCGGCCCGGGGCTCAACGTATTTACCGGAGAGACCGGGGCCGGAAAGAGCATAATCATAGACGCAATAGACCTTATACTCGGCGACAGGGCCCAGACAGAGCTCATAAGGAGCGAAAGGGATGAGGCCCACGTGGAGGCGCTTTTCGACATATCCGCTGTCAAGTCCATGCACACGTTGCTCGAGGAGGCGGGCATCAAATCCTCGGACACGCTCATTATAAACAGGGTCATACAGAGGGCCGGAAGGAACAAGGTCTACATAAACGGGAGCCTCGCAACCCTCGTTACACTCACCGAGATAGGGAGCCGCCTCGTGGACATATACGGCCAGAGCGAGCACCAGTCGCTTACAAGGCCCGAGGAGCACGTGGAGATACTCGACGCCTTCGGGGGGTTCCAGGGCTTGAGGGAAGAGATGGCAAAAGCATATGCCACGTGGGCCATGCTCAAGAGCGAGCTCGACGGGCTCGAGGCCCACGTAAAGAAATCAGCCGAGGACAGGGAACTTTTGAGTTTCCAGTCAAAGGAGCTCGACCAGGCCGCCCTCGTACCCGGCGAGGAAGAGGAGCTTAAAAGGGAAAAGGACAGGCTCCAGAACTCGGAGAGGCTCTTAAGCGCGGCGGCAGGGGCAGAGGCGGCGCTTTATTCCGAAAGCGGCGCTATAATCGAAAGGCTCGGGAAGTTGATAAAGGAGCTCGAGGACGCCTCCAGGTTCGACCCCGGGCTCGTAAAGACCGTTGAGGGGCTCAACTCGGTCGTTTTGAGCCTCGAGGAGGCCGCGTCTTTCCTGAGGGACTATTCGTCTTCGATCGAAAGCGACCCGGCAAGGCTCGAGGAGGTGGGCTCCCGGATAGACCTCATAGTCAAGCTCAAAAGGAAGTACGCCCCTACGATCGAGGAGATACTCGACAGGAAGGCCGCCATAGACAGAGAGCTCGGCGATATCACGGACTACGAGGAGAAGTTGAAGGAGCTCGGGCAGAAGTTGAAAGAGGCCGGGGAAAAGGCCGCCTCTGTTGCCTCGGAGCTTACCGAAAAGCGAAAACGCGCGGCAGGGGAGCTCAAAAAGAAGATTGAAGGGGCGCTCGAGGGGCTGGGTATGAAGGGCTGTATCTTTGAGACCCTAATAGAGACCGATACGAACCCTGACGGTTCTTCAAGGTTCGGCGAAAAGGGCGCGGACCGCGTGAGCTTTCTCATCTCCACCAACCCGGGCGAAGAGATAAAACCCCTTGCAAGGATCGCCTCGGGCGGGGAGCTTTCGAGGCTCATGCTCGCCATAAAGGGCCTTACTGCCGCGGGCAGGGTCCCCACGCTCATTTTCGACGAGGTGGATACGGGCATAAGCGGCGGCATGGCCCGCGTGGTGGGCTCCAAACTAAAAGGCGTCTCCTCGGGGAACCAGGTCATATGCATAACCCACCTTCCCCAGGTCGCCGCCTTTGCCGACGGCCATTACTTCGTCTCCAAGACAGAGACCGGAGAGGGAAGGACCGTTACAAGGGTAAAGGAACTCAAGACCGCCGATAGGGTTGAGGACCTGGCCCGGATGCTCGGCGGCAAGGAGGTAACCGATACGACGAGGAAGCACGCAAGGGAGCTTCTCGAGGGAGCAGACAAGGGCTGAAATGAGGCTCTACGGTCGAATTTGAAAAAAATAAAAATAAAGGTTGCGAGTCTTATGGTAAGGAAGGCGTCGATAAAGGACGTGAGGGCCATATTCGACCTCGTTGAGCATTTTGC
>JAUVFY010000073.1 GCA_030594025.1 Deltaproteobacteria bacterium
ATCTTCGGGGTGCCGGTAACCGAGCCGCCCGGGAAGGATGCCCTGAGGGCCGTAAAACCGTCGAGCCCGGGCCTCAGTTCGCCCCTTACGGTGGATACCATGTGGTGGAGCCCCGGGTAGGTCTCAATCTTTAGAAATTCGCTTACCTCGACAGAGCCCGCCACAGAGACCCTTCCCAGGTCGTTTCTTTCAAGGTCCACGACCATAACGTGTTCGGCCCTCTCTTTGGCGCTATTTTTCAGTTCCTCGACGTATCTCCTGTCCTCTTCCGGGTCGGTCCCCCTGGGCCTTGTGCCCTTTATGGGTTGAGTCTCTACGGTCCGGCCGGACACCTTAAGAAGCCTTTCCGGGGTGTTGGAGATTATCTTGAAGGGGCCCAGGTCGATATAGGAGCTGAAACGCGCGGGCCGCTCGTTTATAAGCCTTGAGTAAAGGGCAAAAGGGTCGTATGTCCATGGTATGGTGAGCCTCTGCGAGAGATTTATCTGGTATATGTCCCCGGCCGCGATGTAGGATTGGGCACTTTTTATTGCCTCTATATACCCCTCGCGCGTAAAATTCGCACCTGCGGCCGGGAATCTTTCAGCACCCGCGGTGGTAATAGGATACAGCCGCTCGTTTGAGACTATGGACCGGCCTATGGGAGCGCAATTTCCCGGGCTAAGGCCCGGGTAATCACCTGACCGTAATTCATCAGGCGGAGTGGCCCGTTGGGAACTTTCCTTCGATTTAAGCGCCCCTTTAACCTCCTTGAGCCGTCTGTTTGCCCCCTTGGTACCTGCCGATACTATAAAACCTCTTCCTTCGACGTGGTCGTATACGTATACCGGGTCGTAGAAGCCCACGGAGCAGAGCGCTGGGGGGTCATGGACCCCTCTCCTTACATGGCCCCCGCGGTAATTGACCCCGGGGTCATGGACCCCCTTTCTTGTCTTCTTCCGGCCGCTGGGTTTCTCGATTACGTCTTTAAGGTCGTATGAGAAATACCCCACCCCTCCTCCGTTGAAAGGGAAGGGGCCCCGCTCGAGGCGTCTATACCCGGAGAGGATCTCTGAAAGCGCCTCAAAAGGGTCGTGGCTGAAGGGTCTTCCGTCGAGGAAGGTGCCGTCTGAGGCTGTGGTAAGCTCCATGAAAGGCCCCGCGCCTACAAAAGAAAACCTCCTTCCGGTCCCGCCCGAAAGGATAAAAGGGCGCGGCAGAGAGCTTAAGGCAATGAATGCATCTACAGGGGAAATGGTTTTAACTGGCTCTATGTGCATCTAAGCAGATTATAACCTTATTTGAACCCCGGTCAAGGAAGATATTGCGGGGCTGCGTTTTCGCGTTTATTTTTTAATCATGTTATAGTATATTATCTTTTAAAGGTTTCATCAATGGATTCTATGGGGATAGTATGGATAGCAATGTTCTGGACACGAAAGGGCTCGTGGCACCCAAAAGGAAGATAACGAGGCAGATAAATGTCGGTAGCGTGACCGTAGGGGGAGGTGCGCCCGTAAGGGTGCAGTCCATGACCAATACAGAGACCGCAGATGTGCCTTCCACCGTATCCCAGATAAAGGCCCTCGAGGCCCGGGGCTGCGAAATAGTGCGCGTTGCCGTAAGGGACGGCACGGCCGCAGAGGCAATAAAACGTATAAAGAAGGAGATAAAAATCCCCCTCGTAGCGGACATACACTTTGACTGGACCCTCGCCCTGAAGGCGCTTTCCGCCGGGGCGGACGGGCTGAGGCTCAACCCCGGGAACATCGGGAGCACCGAAAGGATAAGGGAGGTCGTAAAGGCGGCCTCAGGAAGGGCTGTGCCCATCCGCATAGGCGTTAACTCGGGCTCCCTGGAAAAGGACCTCCTTGCAAAGTACGGTCATCCCACCCCCGTAGCACTCGTCCAGAGCGCGATGCGGCATATCAGGATTCTCGAAGACATGGACTTCCGCGACATAAAGGTATCGCTCAAGGCGTCCGACGTTCTGACCACCATAGAGGCGTACAGGGAAATCTCCGAAATGGTTGACTACCCCTTGCACGTGGGTATAACAGAGGCGGGCACACTCTTTTCAGGGACAGTAAAGTCCTCGGTGGGCGTGGGGGTGCTCCTCTCTGAAGGCATAGGCGACACGATAAGGGTATCACTTACGGCAGACCCCACCGAAGAGGTAAAGGTGGGCTGGGAGATCCTGAAGGCGCTCGGGCTACGACAAAGGGGTGTGGAAGTGATATCGTGTCCCACCTGCGGCAGGATCAAGTTCGATTGCATCGCTGTCGCCTCTGAAATAGAGAAAGAGCTCGCACACATAACCGAGCCCATAAAGGTGGCGGTCATGGGCTGTGTTGTGAACGGCCCCGGTGAGGCAAAACAGGCCGATGTGGGCATAGCAGGCGGTGACGGCGTGGGGCTCTTGTATGTAAAGGGGAAGGTCAAAAAGAAGCTGGCCGAGAAGGATATCGTTCATGCCGTGGTCACGGAGGTGGAAAGCCTCTTAAGGGGCCATGCCCGGCAGCCAAACCCCGGGTGAGAAGCCCTTTTTCCGTGCTACGGGCATTCAACCGGCGAATTAAGAAGTTAAACTTCTTGACATATAATTAGATATGAAATATAATAATTTAGTAAAATTGATACGGCCTTTTAACTTTTACATACACTCCTTTAATTAATTAACCAGGGGAGGAAATGTATAGGTCAGTCCATTTTAGGCTCTTTTTTATTCTTCTTTTCGGCCTTCTCGCAACCGGGTGCGCATCCACCTATGCCCTTAAGCATACCATGAGCGAGGCCGATGAGCTGGCCGCCCGTGGTGCATGGGACGAGGCCGTGTGGAAGTATGCCGAGCTCCGCAAAACTGACCCCGAGAATCTGGAGTATAATGTAAAATACAACCGCGCGAGGATTGAGGCCTCACGCATCCATTACAACCGTGGCGAGGAACACCTCGCCAACGGCAATTACGACGCCGCAATCTTAGAGTATAAGGCAGCCATCATCCTCGACCCCGCCTATAAAAAATCCGGACAGAGAATCAAAGAAATCCAAAATCTCATCGATTCACTCTATTATCACGGAAAGGGGCTCGAATTTTTAAAGGAAGGAAAAAAAAGGGCGGCGAAGGTGTCTTTTAAAAGGGCGGTTTCATTAAACCCTGGAAACGAGGCCGCCGCCGCTGAGCTCGAAAAGCTAAAGGAAAGGGAAGGGCTCGTAATTGACGGCTTCGAGCTCGACCTCAAGAGCACAAAGCCCGTTACACTTGAGTTCAAGGCGGTGGGCATAAAGAGGATATTCAACGTCCTGGCAAAGCTCTCGGGCATAAACTTCGTCTTTGACAGCGACGTCAAGGACATACAGACCTCTATCTTCCTCAAGGATGCGACCTTCAAGGAGTCGCTGGAACTTTTACTGGTCACAAACAAGCTCAAGAGGAAGGTCATAAGCGACAACACCATCATCGTATACCCCAACACCCCCCAGAAGATCAAACAGTATGAGGAAATGCTCATAAAGGTCTTCTATCTTACCAACGTAAACGCCAAGAACATGGTGAACCTTTTAAGGACAATGATTAAGGCACGGGACATGTTCGTCCACGCCGACTTGAACGCCATAGTCGTCCGCGCGAGGCCCGCTGCCATAGAGCTGGCTCAGAAGATACTCGAGGCTGCGGACCTTGCCGACGCGGAAGTGATGCTCGTGGTGGATATAATGGAGATAAACAGAAACAAGAGCCAGAACCTCGGCCTGGACTGGCCTGATTCTGTTACCATGACCTTGCCGGAGACGGCACTCTCAAATGTGTCCGCCGAGGATACTTTAATTACGATACCTTCCGGGGTGGTTAATTTCAACGCTGAAGACTTTGATGGGGAGATCCTGGCCAACCCGAGGATAAGGGTCAAAAACAATGAAAAGGCCACCATACACATAGGCGAGAGGGTTCCTATCATTACCACGACGGTGCTTACAGGGAGCCAGACCCAGGAAAACGTCCAGTACGTGGACGTGGGCGTGAAGCTAAGCGTGGAGCCCACTGTAAGACCAAATGACGAGATAGATTTGAAGATAGGGCTCGAGGTAAGCTCCATAACCGCAGAGTTCACGACAGAAAGAGGGAGCCGTTTCGTTCAGATTGGGACCAGGAACACTAATACGACCCTCAGGCTCGCCGACGGCGAAACGCAGATAATCGGCGGACTGATAAGCGACGAGGAGAGGACAACGGTGGTCAAGGTGCCGGGCCTAGGGGAAATCCCGATCATAGGAAGGCTCTTTGCCAGCGAGGACACGAGCGAGATAAAGACCGACATACTCATGTCCATAACACCCCATATTATAAGAAAGCTCGAGGTGCCGGATGAAGAGGCAAGGACCATCTGGTCGGGCGTTGAGGGAGCCCCTTCGGCCGGACCCTTTGTAGAGGGTTTCCTGCCGCCTGCCGGAGCTGCCGCACCTCCGGGAGCCGAGGAACCCGAAGAACCCGAAGCACCCTACCCGCCGCCGCCACCGCCGGCACCAGGACTTTTCCCGGGGTTCCCCAAAGAACCGCCTCCTTCAGGCCCTCCACCAGGAGGCTTTCCACCTAAGCCTTAGGAAGGGGACAAGCCGTGGGGCAAAAGGGCCTAACCCTTATAGAGCTCCTCATAACAATTACCATTCTTGCAATACTGGCCTCCGTTATCATACCGCTCTCGGAGATGACGGTTAAGAGGCAGAAGGAGCTTGAGTTGCGCCGAAATCTTAGAATCATCCGCACCGCCATCGACGATTACAAGAGGGCATGGGATGACGGCAGGATAACAAAGAAGGTAGGGGAATCCGGTTATCCGCCTGAGCTCCAGATTCTTGTCGTGGGTGTAAACGACATCAAGAGCCCGGAGTTCGGCCGTAAGATAAGGTTCTTAAGAAGGGTGCCGAGAGACCCCATGCACCCTGATAAGACGTTGCTGCCCGAGGAGACCTGGGGGCTGAGGAGCTATGAGAGCGAGCCGGAAAACCCCAGGCCCGGCGATGACGTCTTTGACGTATATTCACTTAGCGAGGAGACAGCAATTGACGGTACCCTTTATAACACATGGTAAATTAAGGGGCACCGGGCGACAGGTGAACGGCGTGTCCGGGTTTACGCTCATCGAGCTTTTAACGGTCATCACCATCATCGCCATCCTGGCTTCGATCGCCATCCCCATGTACAGGAACTCCGTTACAAGGGCCAAGGAGGCCGCCCTGCTTGAAAACCTCTACCAGATGCGCGATGCGCTGGACAAATATTATGCCGACAACGGGGAGTACCCGATGACGCTATTTAGTCTTATAGAGAAAAAATACACCCGCAAGATCCCGGTCGACCCGTTTACAGGCTCAAGTGACACCTGGGTGGTGGAATACGCCGAGGACGGCGGCATATTCGATGTTCGCTCGGGAAGCGACGGCGTGGGGCGTGACGGCATACCGTATAGTGAATGGTGAGCCGGGTGGCAAACGGAGTTTTTCCGCCTTATGAAAAATTTCCTTAAACGGAACGGTTCCCGGGCAAAAGCCTCGCTTGCTGGCAAACACGAGTACGGCTTTACCTACATATCACTCCTGTTTGTCATAATAGTCATCGGCCTGGCCCTCGGTTCTACGGGGCAGGTGTGGAGCACCGTTCAGAAAAGAGAAAAGGAGGCGGAGCTCCTTTTCAGGGGCGGCCAGATAAGGAGCGCCATCGAAAGATACTACAAGATGCCCGGGATAAAGGGTTATCCCAAGACCCTGGAGGACCTTTTGAAAGACAAGAGGCAGCCGGTGTTGATGCGCCATCTGAGAAGGATCTACGAGGACCCCATGACGGGCAAGGCCGACTGGTTTCTTATCAAGGCCCCTGACGGCGGGATAATGGGTGTGAAGAGCAGGAGCACCGACGAGCCTTACAAAACGAAGAACTTCCCGCCGGGGCTCGAAAACCTCGAGGAAAAGACAAGGTACAGCCAGTGGGAGTTCGTCTATGAACCGGTGAAAAAGCCGGGCGGCTCTAAATAAGGAGTCACGGGCTTGTAGAGAACTTATTGATTTATAAAGGGAATATCCTTGTGCCGTGTTTGACATGGTTTCGGCCCATAGTGTAAAATAAAGTTATGATAAATTTCAAAGTCAGGGCAGCTACACAGGAAGGAAGGGTGGTGTCCAGGGAAGTCCGGGCCAGCTCAAGACAAGACCTGGGCACCCAGCTCGAAAGGGAAGGCCTTTATCTCATAGAGGCGAGGCCCAAGGGTCTTGGCTCCTATGCCTTACGCATTACCGGGCATAAAAAGGTCAAGCCCGGGGAGTTCCTCACCTTCAACCAGGGTCTTGTGGCCCTTTTAAGGGCCGGCATGCCCATTTTAGAGTGCTTTGACACGCTTTTGCACAGGAGCCTGAACCCCCATTTTTCAGATGCCATAGTGGAGACGGTTCGTGAGATACAGGGCGGACAGTCCATATCAGAGGCCATGAAGAAACGGCCTGATGTCTTTCCATCGCTGTACACAGCCTCCATAAGCGCAGGCGAGAGGACCGGAGACCTCATCCCGGCAATCAACAGCTACATCGAGTACCTTAGAAGGACCGAGGCCATAAAGAAGAGGG
>JAUVFY010000169.1 GCA_030594025.1 Deltaproteobacteria bacterium
CGTTTCTTTCTCGATCCTCTTTTTGTAGTTCTCCAGTTCGGCGCACTTCCTTAAGAACCTGTCGTGGTCTTTCCTGGCCTCGGTGGTCTTTTTATCGAGCTCGGCCTCGACAAGCTTTAACCGTTCAGCCGCCTTCAAGGGCTCCTGTGCCTTAACGTGCTTTCCGGGGCGCTTTTCCGGACCCTCTTTCGTTTCTTCCTTCTTTTCCTCTTCTTCTTTATCTTGAGTCGGTTTTTCCATATCTTCCATACCTGACCTCTTGGTGGCTTTCTTCCCGGTAAGGGTTTTTTAATTTAGTTCAGCTTATGTCTATGCTTATTTACAGGGCCTCACCGAGGAATACTGCGGCGTAATTGACGAGGGGGATTATCTTGGAATAGTTCA
Organism: Deltaproteobacteria bacterium; assembly: GCA_030594025.1. Classification (GTDB taxonomy): domain Bacteria; phylum Desulfobacterota; class GWC2-55-46; order GWC2-55-46; family JAUVFY01; genus JAUVFY01. Next base: position 385 of record JAUVFY010000169.1, read on the forward strand.
TTCTGACGGGTCCTATCACCCCCACGGCGCCGAGGGTCTCACCGCATCTGCCGTACGGGGCGGACACGAAGCTCAAGTCTTCGAACTCCTTTACATTGCTCTCCGAGCCTATCCATATGCGTAAACTCTTGTTCTCCATGGTCCTGTCGAGAATCTTTACAAGGAGGCCCTTCTCCTCGAAGGCCCCGAAGATGCGCTTCATCCTCTCCATGTCTTCGGCGAACTCCGGTTGTTCGAATATATTGGCCCTGCCCTCGACGTATACCTCGTTCTCTATTGTCCCTGTCACTTCCTTGATGGCCATGTCGCTAAGCTTCAGTGCATTTCTGAGGAGCTCGTCGTAGAGGTTCTTTTCCTTTTTCATCTCCTCTACGACCCTTGACCTCAGGGCCTCGAGGCTCAAGCCCCCTCCTATGGAGTTCAGGTAATTGGATACCCTTTCGAGGTCGAGCCTTTCGATCTCGGGGCCGACCCTTACGGGCCTGGTGTGTACGATGCCTTCGGCCGAAACTATCACCACGAGAAGGGTCGAGCCTGAGATGCGAAGGAATCTTATGTCCTTTACTATAAGGAAGTCCGGCTTCGGGGCGAGTAGCAGGCCCGCGCAGCACGTAAGGTTCGAAAGCGCCTTCGCGGTCTCCCGCAGGCAGTCCTCCACGCTCAGGTAACCCCAGCGCATGCTGTTTATGAGGTACTTTTCGACCTCCCCGGGCTCTTCCATCTCCAGCAGGGTATCCACGTACAGGCGGAAACTCTTTTCAGTGGGCACCCTGCCCGCAGAGGTATGGGGATGGGTAAGGTAGCCCTCCCTTTCGAGTTCCGACATGGTCTTTCTAATCGTAGCCGGAGAAAGGCCGAAGGAATACCTCGTTGCAATGGCCCTGGAGCTTACGGGCTCGACCGTATTGATGTAGTCCTGTACGACGGCCCTTAAGATGGCCCTGGAACGTTCTGAAAGGGTTTCGTTCACAGCCCCGTCTCGTCGAGTTAAAGTTTCTTTAAAGATATCAACGGCGTAAATTCTTGTCAAGCATAGAAAACTCCCCGATAAAAGGGTTTTAATTTAAAAAAATTTAAAAAATCTAAAAAATGAAAAAGTTAAAAAAATTAAAAGACCTCGTTGGAAAAGGTTATCCCCCTCGGTGTGAGGCGCATGCGGCCGCCTTCGGTGCGTACCAGGCCTTCGCTCGAGACCCTTGGCCACGCAATCGCCTCTCGGGGGTGGAAGCCGAAACGTCTTTCAAAGGCGGCCGTGTCAATACCTTTCAGGGTCCTAAGTCCCAGGAAGACACTTTCGAATGCGGCCTGGTCTTTTTTGAGTTCCTCGGAGCCAGCAACGGCCCTCCCGGAGGCCTCGACCCTTGGCATGTAAGAGTCCGGCCCGGCCACGTTCCACCACCTTAGTCCCCAGCCGGGCCTTGCCATGTACGAGTGCGCCCCGGCGCCGAGGCCGATATAGTCGCCGCCGAGCCAGTACCTTAGATTGTGACGGCTTGAAAAACCCGGGAGCGAGAGGTTCGATATCTCGTAGTGGACGTAGCCGTCTTGTTTCAGGAGTTCCACCGCCCGCCAGTACATGTGGAGCACTTCATCCTCTGTGGGTAGCCTTAGTTTACCGCTTGAAAAGAGTTTTTTAAAGGGGGTCTCCTCTTCCCCCCCTTCACCCCCTTCCACCTTATCTATGGTAAGGCCGTAAATGGATATGTGCTCTGGTCTCAGTTTCTTGACCATGGCAACGGAGGCCTCCCAATCATCGGTAGACTGAGAGGGTAGCCCGTATATGAGGTCAATCCCCACGGATTCGAAACCCGCTTCTTTTCCCATAAAGAATGCCTCCCGGGCCTCCTGGGAGCTGTGTCGTCTTCCGAGGGAGGTAAGCTCGTCATCTTTGAAAGACTGCACACCCAGGCTCAACCGATTCACCCCTGCCGCCCTGAAACCCTCGAGTTTTTCTCTATCGAGCGTTTCGGGGTTCGCCTCCAGCGTTACCTCCACCCCGGAAGGGCCCTCACGGGGCTTTCCCTTAAAGGCCCCCTTTATGCCCGCTATCATAAAGGCTATTGTGTCGGGGTTTAAAACCGACGGGGTCCCTCCGCCGAAGTATATCGAATCGAGCCCACTCCATTTTGTGTGGAGCCGCTGGTTTTCAATGAAAGATTCGAGCTCTTTAGTTACGCATTTTGAGTAACGTTTTTCCGGTACACTCGGGGAGGCGACAGAGACGAAGCTACAGTACGGACACCTTGCAGTGCAGTAGGGTATGTGGACGTAAACGCCTACTGTTGGTTCTTTTTTTTCTTTCCTGTGAATTCCCACAGCCTTTTGAATGCATCCACGGGGGATATTATGCCGAGGAGTCTGTCCATGTTGTCCACCACCATAATCGACTCGACAGGCTTTTCTGTGTTTACGAAGATCGCGGCAACCTCCATAAGGGAGGTCTCGGGGGAAATCTTCGTGTAGCCGAGGCTCTCCCCGGTATCGCCCTCCAGGAGCTCACAGATGTCCTTTTCTGCGATAGAATCGATGTTGTCTATGAACTGCTGGAGTTCCGGGGCGAACCTCACATCCTTCAGGTATCCACTGGAGATATAACCCGGGAGAATCTTCCTTAATAGTACCCTGGGAGAGACGGCGAAGAGCACCTTGTTGTCATCGCTAACGATGGGCAGGAGCCGGACCCTTTTTTCCCTGAAGATCTTTATTGCGTCCCCCACGGTGCTTTTGCAGTGGATCGTCAGAACCCCGGTTGTCATTATGTTCGCGGCTATCATATGCGCTCCTAATAGAATTTTATCATAAAAGTCTAACCAAGTTAATAATTTAGTTCTCCAGCGCCCCTCGGGGGCTAAAGAAATCTCAAGTAGATGTAAACCGTGGATATGACGATGGACATCAGCATCAGCGGGAAGGC
>JAUVFY010000065.1 GCA_030594025.1 Deltaproteobacteria bacterium
AGGGGGTGCTGGTTCTCCTGTCGGATTCTACGAACGTTGAAAGGGAGGGGTTCAGCCGTTCGGAGCTGGAGATCGGGCAGAACCTCGACGAGATATTCAGAAGGTCACCCGGGAGGATAATCGTAGCCACCTTTTCTTCCAATATCCACCGCATTCAGCAGATACTCGATACTGCCCATAGGGTGGGTAGGAAGGTGGCGCTCAACGGTAGGTCAATGATAGATAACGTAAGAATAGCGAGGAACCTCGGCTACTTGAAGGCCCCGGACGCCCTCATGGTGGAGCTTGGCCAGCTCGACGGCCTTCCGCACCAGAGGGCCGTGCTTCTCACCACGGGCAGCCAGGGCGAGCCCATGAGCGCGTTGACGAGGATGGCCATGGACAACCACAAGCAGATAAAGATTCACAAGGGCGATACCGTGGTCCTCTCCTCGAAGCTCATCCCCGGGCACGAAAAGACCATCGCCAGCATGATGAACCACCTTTACAGGCGGGGTGCGGAGGTCATATACGAAAAGGTCTCGGAGGTCCATGTCTCAGGTCACGCGAGCCGTGAAGAGCTCAAGATAATGCTCAACATGGTAAGGCCCAGGTACTTTATCCCCGTCCACGGCGAGTACCGCCACCTCGTCATACACGGGAAGCTGGCAAAAGACGTCTGCGTGGAGGAAGAAAACGTCATAATCGCGGAAGACGGCGACGTGGTGGAATTTACCGACGAGGGGGCAAGTGTAGCGGGCAGGGTCGAATCGGGCAAGGTCTTTGTGGACGGAAAGGGCGTGGGGGACGTAAGCGACATGGTCTTGAAGGACAGGAAGCACCTTTCCCGGGACGGGATGGTCCTGGCCGTCGTGGCCCTGAACGAAAAGACCGGGGAGATTATATACGGGCCTGATATTATAACCAGGGGGCTCTTTTTAGAGCAGGAGAGCCCCGGACTCCTGGAGGAGGCCCGAAAGAGGGTCATGGAGACACTCAACACCATAAACGTAGAGGCCAAGACGGAAATACCCGAGGTGGAAGAAGAGGTGAGGAGGGCCTTGAGGAGGTTCTTTAACCGTGCCCTTGAAAGGAGGCCCGTCATACTGCCCCTTATCTTAGAGATTTAAGTGCTTGCGCACGGCGATTGATAAATTGGCACGTGCAGCTTATCGGTTCGTAATTCTAAAATAGACTATCAGGGACATTCCCCTTCGCAGTGGAAAATGGGAGATAAGGAATCTACCGTATACTTTGCCGACCTGAGGGCCGTTCAGACGAGGACCCTTCTCGACAAGCTCGATGAGCTTCTTTCGAGGACCTCTTCTGAGAGCCTGTTTAAGAAGGGGGACCTTGTGGCAGTAAAACTCCATTTCGGCGAGCTGGGAAACACCTCCTACGTAAGGTCTGTATTCGTAAGGCGCGTGGTCGACGGGATAAAAAAGACCGGAGCCAGACCCTTCCTTACTGATACCAATACCCTCTACGTGGGCACGAGGGGGAATTCCGTAAGCCATATTGAAACGGCCGTTTTGAACGGCTTTGGGTTCGCCTCGGCCGGCGCGCCCGTTATAATCGCCGACGGGCTGAGGGGGGAGGGCAAGGTGGCGGTGGAGGTAAAGGGCCGGCACCTGAAAGAGGTGAGCATCGCAAGGGAGATAGTCTCTGCGGACGGTATCCTGGCGCTTGCGCACTTCAAGTGCCATGAGCTCACGGGCTTCGGCGGGACGCTAAAGAACGTGGGCATGGGCTGCGCGAGCAGGGAGGGAAAACTAAAACAGCACTCTGACTGCGCCCCTGTCGTCGAGCCCGCGGCTTGCACCGCGTGCGGCGAGTGCGCACTCGCCTGCCCCGCCGATGCAATTGAGATAGGCAACGTTGCCGTAATAAACGGGGAACTCTGCATAGGCTGCGGCTACTGCATAGCCCTCTGCCCGGAGGGCACAATACAGGTGCAGTGGAACGAGACGGCGGCAAACGTCCAGGAAAAGATGGTAGAGCACGCCCTGGGGGCCGTAAAAGGCAAAGAAAAGAGCGCCCTGTACATAAACTTCATAACCCAGGTGAGCCCCCTTTGTGACTGCTACGGGCACACGGACGCACCCATAGTGCCGGACATAGGGATCGTAGCGTCCCGGGACCCGGTCGCAGTCGACCAGGCCTCGGTTGACCTGGTAAACGCCGAGCGGGGACTCGAGGGCACGGCCCTCAGCTCGGGCCTTGAGCCCGGAGGGGACAAGTTCAGGGGCGTACACCCGAACGTGGACTGGACTGTCCAGCTCAGCTACGCCGAGACCATGGGCCTCGGCACGAGGCAATATAAACTGGAAAAGGTATAGGGATTTGTGCCTGTAAGCGACGAGTTTTTGACCTTTGTACTCGACCAGCTCGAATGCGTGGGCCCCGTCACCTCTAAAAGGATGTTCGGGGGCGTGGGGGTTTACCTCGAAGGGGTTTTCTTCGCCATAATAGCCAACGACGTTTTATACTTCAAAGTAGGCGAGACAAACAAAAAGGACTATGAGGCCGCGGGTATGGGACCCTTCCGGCCTTTCCCTGACAAGTCCACCACAATCAAGTACTACGAGGTCCCGGCCGGGGTGCTTGAGGATAGAGAGGCCCTCCGGGTGTGGGCTGAAAAGGCCCTTTCCGTTGCAACCAGTAAAAAAAAGAAAAAAGGTAAAAACAGGGAAAACAAGAAAAGACCGTGAGGCCTTTTTCCTTAGTTAATCCCCGAGGGCCTTGAGGATCTCTTCAACATGCCCTTTTGCCCTGACACCCCTCCACGCCTTTTTAACTTCCCCCTTTTCGTCGATTAGGAAGGTGGACCTTATTATCCCCTTCGTAACCTTCCCGTACATCACCTTCTCACCGTAGGCGCCGTATTTTTCGGCCACAGACTTTTCGGGGTCGCTCAGGAGGGGGAATCCGAGCCCGTGCTTTTCTTTGAAATTCCTGTGTGAATCCAGGCTGTCGGGGCTCACGCCGAGAACGGTTACGTCCTTTTTCGCGATACGGTTCATGTTGTCCCTGAAGTCGCAGGCCTCGGTGGTGCATCCGGGGGTGTTGTCCCTGGGGTAGAAGTAGAGAATGAGCTTTTTTCCAAGTGACCCCTTGAGCGTGTATTCCCTTTGTTTCCCCTTTTCGTCCAGGCCGTTGAGCTTGAAATCCGGTGCCTGCTTTCCCTCGCTTACCATTCTGCCACCTCCGTCCTTGAATTTTTTTGATTGAAAACTTGAGCCGGCGATGAAATTAAAACTATCGCCGGCTGTAGCGTTCTTCCTTCCACGGGTCTCCGTGCATATGGTACCCATGTGATTCCCAGAACCCGGGGGCATCCTCTTTTATGAACTCTACACCTGTGACCCATTTTGCGCTCTTCCAGAAATAGAGCCTGGGAACGACGAGCCTTACCGGCCAACCGTGCTCCGGCGTAAGCGGCTTACCTTCGTGCTCCGTGGCAAACAGGCAGTCTTCAGCGAAAAAATCCTTTAGGGAAAGGTTCGTTGTAAAACCGCCCCAGGCGTGGACCATGACGAACCCGGCCTCCGGGCGCACACTTACGAGGTCTTTTATAACCGAGGTGCTAACCCCCTCCCAGAGGTTCCCGAGCTTAGACCACGTGGTGACACAGTGTATGTCTGAAAAGACCCTTACCCTGGGTAGCGCCATGAACTCGTCAAAGCTAAGTATTTTCTCTTCTTCGACCAGGCCGAAGACCCTGAAGGTCCAGCTTTCGGTGTCGATACTGGGCACAGTGCCGTGGTGAAGGACCGGCCACTTTTCGGTTAGCTTCTGGCCCGGGGGTATTCTGTCTTGCCTTTCCCCCCTTTTTACCCTTAGGGTGTCGGGGCTTTTTATCGTTTTCACGTCATTCATTGAAGAATAAAGGTGGATTTCCGGTCGTTTTCCCGTTCCCCTGTTATCAATTATATCCCATATATCCCAATAATCGGGTTTTCACCCTAAAAACCGGCCCAAGAGACCGGTCCATGGCCGGGCCCAAGAGACCGGTTCATGACCGGCCCCCTAAAATTAGGGATTTTTGGGCCAGATCGCCCCGAAGGCCAATAATCCTGCTAAGATTAATGGGACTTTGATTAATGGGTACCTTGAGTTGGGCTCTTGGGATCATATTTTATAGCGGATTTGGTCTGAAATTTATTTTACACCCGGAAGGAGGTCGATATGAAAAAATTAAAAAAACTTCGTTTTTTCCCCGTCTTTTTCCCCTTGCTTTTTGCTTTTTTTGCTTCAAGTGTTTACGCCGTCGAGTGGGAGGTTTCGGCGAACCTTCGTGAACGCTTCCAGTACTTCGATGATCTTGACTTCAACGACTCGGTAAACGATGAGAAGTGGGAATGGGACAACCGGTTGTACCTCAATCTCAACGCGAAGTTATGGGAAGGGCTGAGGGTGTACTTTCAACCGCAGGCCATTTATATCTACACAGACCTGCCTAACGGGGACGATGACTTCTCCCAGGGGGACCTCTATCAGGCCTTCCTTGAGTACAAACGGGAGTACACCGGGGCGGACGTGGTGGTGAAGTTAGGCCGCCAGACGCTCGTCTACGGAGACCAGCGTCTCCTGGGGCACTTAGGCTGGAAGGACATCGCACGTACCTTCGACGGTTTGAAGGTCTCTTACCACAGGAAACCCGTAAAGCTGGACCTTTTTTACGTCCATCCAGCGGATATAGTGAGCATGGGAGCGGGTGAGTCCCTAACGAACTGGGAAGACAGGACTCTTACAGGGGCGTACGGCACGGTCGACATTTTACCCAATGTGGGTCTGGACCTGTACTTCATAAACTGGGACCATAGCGATAAGGCAGACCTGGCCCCGGGAAGGGACATAAATACTTACGGCGGCCGTATTTTCGGGAAATGGAAGAGTTTTGACGCAACGGGCGAGGCAGTCTGGCAGACGGGTAGATGGGTCAAAGGCACTGACCAGGACGCCCATGCCCTTGCCTTAAAGGCCGGCTACACCTTTGAGTTCTGGAAGACGAGGGTCGGCGTTGAGTATGATTTCAGCCCCGGTGACGACGATTCTACGGATAACGACCATGAGACTTTTGTCTTCCCTTTCCATACGAACCACATGCACTACGGAGAGATGGATCTTTTCTCCTGGGCCAACATGCGTGACCTGCGTTTTTCCCTGAAGACAGTACCCACCGAGGGGCTTACTCTTTTGGCGGACGTGCACTTTCTCGAACTCGATGAGCCGGAGGACGGCTGGCTCAATGTCGCGGGCACGGGCCTTGTAAACCCCGTATTCGGCCCAGGGGACCCGGCGTTTGACGAGGAAGATGCGGGAACCGAGGTGGACCTCAAGGCCGTATACAAGGTAAAAGCGGTAAAGGGCCTCAAGCTCGTTGCATTGTATGGCTTTTTCGCCCCGGGTGATGCGGTGGAAGAAAGGAACAGCGGCAATGACGATGGGGCCCAGTTCGGCTATTTCATAGCTCAAATTGTATTTTAAAAGAGCGCTCGAAAGATATATAATGTAGCCAGGCGCGTGACCCGGCGGATAAGAACCCTTGGGCCGAAAGGGTTTGCGCCGGTGGGGTGCTGGCTGCTAAAATCACCCTCCCGAGGATGGGCGGTGCTTTATCGCCCATCCTCTTTTCATACTTTCCGCCCGGCTTATGGGCCCGCAACCGAAGGTGCCGCCTTCGGGGAAACTCCCCCTCGTTTTGCAGATGAGAAAGAGGAAAAACATATATCCGATAGCGGCATTTATCCTCGGGTCCATGACCCTCGGGTTCATGCTCGGGGCAATGACGCTTGGGTCCATGACCCCCATGACCCCCGGGTCCATGACCCTTTTTTCTCCAGATGCCCAATCCGCCGCAGAACCGGTCAAAGAACTCTACGACATCGTTATAGCGAACGGGACCGTAATAGACCCGGAGACCGGCACCCACGACGTTATGAATGTAGGCATAAAGGGCGGCAAGATAAGTGAACTCAGCAAAAAAAGCCTTTCCGGAAAGAAGAACATCGAGGCAAAAGGAAAATACGTCGCGCCGGGTTTTATTGACATACAATCCTACGGGCCCGACCGCCACATGAGCCTTTTTAAGGTCGCCGACGGTGTGACAACGAGCCTCACGCTCCACGGCGGTACCGTTGACTTCAAAAAGTGGGCCGAGGATAAAAGGGCCGAAAGGCCGATGGTCAACTACGGTAGTGCCGTGAGCCACCAGTTCATGAGGTGGGCTGTAGGCATTTCTGACAGGTACATTGAGGCTACTGCGAAGCAGGTAAAAAAGATGGTGGAGCTTTCCCGAAAGGCGCTCAGAGACGGTGCCCTGGGGGTATCTTTCAGCCTGGAGTACACACCGGGCGCCACCTCGAGGGAGATAAAGCCGCTTTTCAAGCTGGCCAAAGAGTTCGCAGTACCCTGTTTCATGCACCTTCGCTACTCGGACCCCGTGGCTCCAGGGACCAACAGGGAGGCCGTCGATGAGGCCATAACCCTTGCAAGGCAGACCGGCGCGACCGTCCACATCCACCATATAACCTCTACAGGCGGCACATTCACCATGAAAGAAACCGTCCGTCAGATAGAGCGGGCCAGGGAAGAAGGCCTCGACATCACCGCCTGTATCTACCCTTATAACTTCTGGGCTACCTATCTCGACTCCGCCCGGTTCGACAGCGGCTGGAAAGAGAGGTTCAGGATAGATTACGGGGACCTGCAGCTGGCCGGCACGACCGAAAGACTCACCCCGGAGAGCTTCAGAAGGTACAGAAGGCTTGGAAAACTCGTCGTGGCCTATGCCATACCCGATGAGGACGTCCTTACGGCCATTAAGACCCCCTGGATAATGATAGGCTCGGACGGGAACATAAAAAAATCCGGCAACTCGCATCCCCGCGGGGCGGGCTGCTTCTCCAGGGTGATAAGTAAGTATGTGAGGGAAGAAAAGGCGCTCGCCCTGGATGAGGCCATAAA
>JAUVFY010000188.1 GCA_030594025.1 Deltaproteobacteria bacterium
CTGCCATAGAATTTTTTTGTCTTTTTACGGACACGGCCACAGGACACGGATAACGCCCTTTTTTCTACTGCTTGTTCAATACCTCTTTTATCTTGTCTTTGAGTTCTTCGGCCCAGAAGGGGTTTCCTTTCTGGATGAACCCCTTCACGTGGAGGTCGAACCACTTCGGGTCGAGTATCAGGTCGTCGATGAGGTCTTTGCCTGTGGTGACTATGGCGGGGATGTTGAGGCCTTTTTCAAGGACCATCTTAAGCAGGTCTTCTCCGTCCAAATCGGCTTCCGGGTCGTCGGGGATTCTAAGGTGCAGGTCCGTTATGATGAGGTCGATATTTCCGTTTTCGAGTTTTTCAAGGGCCTCCCTGCCTGTCTTTGCGACCAGGAGGTTTACCCCTATATCTGAAAGGGTGCTCTGGGCTATGGCTGTGGCAAGTTTATCCTCCTCGACCAAGAGGACGGTCTCCCGGGCTTCTGCCGGGGCCTCTTCGACTTCCCCTTCTTCTTTTATAAGAGAGGCCTCGTAGCCCTTCTCACCCCTTTTTACCTCGAAGCGTGCGCCGCACTTGATGCAATTTATCTCGGTGCCCTTTCCCCACTCCGAGAGGAACTCTGTCGGGATCCAGAGCCTGAAGCTCGTTTCGCAGCGTTCGCATTTTATCTCGAGGGGTTCTTTTTTAAGAGCCATCTTATCTTAATCCCCGATTTATGACCGTAGCGCTACTCGGCAATGGTTGAAAGCGTAAAACCATCCTTTCTTCCCCCTTTTTTCAAACCATAATCGTCCTCGCCCGGGGGGACGTACGCGTTTCTTGCGTGCCGCGAAGTACTCGTTATTAACTAATAATTTTAGCTTAATACCACCTGCCTGTCAATGTCTTTAAAGTCCCGGCGGACGGCACCTTATGAACTCTACCCTTGTAGCTCAGGGGACCGAAATTAGTGGAGCGGCCGCTTGATTAATTGCTCCATCTCAGGATTAATTGCCCCACCTCAGGTGGCCGACGGACGCCCAGGGCCGGGGCTACACACTTGACATGGGGCCTGTATTTGATATATTGTCGTGGATGGATGTGGTAGCCTTTATACCCGCCAGGTACGGCTCCACCCGCCTCGAGGGCAAGCCTCTTGTTGATATCGGCGGCAAGCCCATGGTCCAGTGGGTCTATGAGCGGGCTCTGAGGGCAACGCTCGTAAGCGAGGTAACCGTTGCAACGGACGACGAGAGGGTACTCGGCGCGGTCCGTGCCTTCGGCGGCAAAGCGGTCATGACCTCTCCCGAACACCCATCCGGTACAGACAGGGTTGCAGAGGCTGCAAGGGGGGTTAAAGCCGAAGTTGTTCTGAACCTTCAGTGCGACGAGCCTTTTATAGAGCCCGATGCCCTGGACGCGGCCCTTAGGCCAATGATAGACGACCCGGGCATCCCTCTTTGCACCCTCAAGACAAGGCTCACTGACCCCGAAGAACTCAAAGACCCCAACGTGGTAAAGGTCGTAACCGACCGACGGGGGTATGCGCTCTATTTTTCCCGGGGGCTTATCCCTTTTAATGCGGGCAAAAACGGGCACGAAGCTGCGGCGGCTCCGGCAGAACCCTTCAAGCACATAGGGGTTTATGCGTACCAGGGGGATTTCTTAAGGAAGTTTTCCGAGCTTGAGCCGACCCCGCTGGAGCTCGCCGAGGGTCTCGAGCAGCTCCGGGCCCTTGAGAACGGTTTCAGAGTAAAGGTCGTTGAGACGCCCTATAACCCGCTTTCCGTGGACACGCCCGAGGACCTCGCCAGGGCGAGAAGGATGGTCGAGTAGGAGGCCCGGGGCCGGTAAGATAGGGTTTTAATTTTTCAATTTATTAATTTTTTAATTTTTTAATTTAGGGGGCGGGGGGGCAAGGGTTTTTGTTGCTCTTACGCTTACATTCATTTTCATTAAAACCTTTTTCTCTGCCCTTCTGTATATGGTTCAACATAAGACAAAATTCATCTTCGTAACGGGCGGGGTCGTCTCGTCTCTCGGAAAGGGCCTTGCGAGCGCGTCCATCGGGGCGCTTCTCGAGTCCAGGGGGCTTACCATTACGCTACAGAAGCTCGACCCCTACATAAACGTGGACCCCGGCACGATGAGCCCCTTCCAGCACGGGGAGGTCTTCGTAACCGACGACGGCGCGGAAACGGACCTTGACCTTGGCCACTACGAGAGGTTCACATCGGCGAAGCTCACAAGACGTAATAACTTCACCACGGGCCAGGTCTACGACTCCATCATCACAAAAGAGAGAAGGGGCGATTACCTCGGGGGCACGGTCCAGGTCGTCCCACACGTAACAGACGAGATAAAGGAAAAGATACTCGTCCTATCCGATGATGCGGACGTGGCCATAATCGAGGTGGGGGGCACGGTGGGAGACATAGAAAGCTTACCCTTTCTCGAGGCCATAAGGCAGTTGAGGTTCGACCTGGGAAAAGAGAACGTCCTGTACATACACTTAACGCTGCTACCCTACATAGCCTCGGCCGGTGAGATAAAGACCAAGCCCACGCAGCACAGCGTCAACAAGCTCCGCGAAATTGGTATCCAGCCGGATATCCTGATCTGCAGGTCCGAAAGGCCCATTGAAGTGGCGGCCAAGAACAAGATAGCCCTTTTCTGTAACGTCGACAAGGACGCCGTCATAGCGGCGAGGGACGTCGAGTGCATCTACCAGGTCCCGCTCGAGTTCCGCCGCGAGGGGCTGGACGATAAGATTGTAAAGCTCCTTAACATATGGACCCGGGCCCCGAAGCTCGACGGCTGGGAGAAGATAGTAAGGAAGATAATGAACCCCAGGTACGAGGTTACGATAGGGATAGTCGGCAAGTACGTGGACC